>DAISVW010000035.1:0-12872 GCA_036826695.1 Aestuariivirga sp. | reverse complement strand
GGCCGGAGCGCTTCAACAAGACCGCGCTCAACGAAAACGACGGGCTCGAGCCGGTACCGGACATCGACAGCGACCGCGGCAGATACACGATCCTCGGCTGGGCGCTGGAACCGGGCGACGCCGTGGCCTTCAACTACCTCACGCTCCATGGCGCGCCCGCCAACAAGAGCAAGGTGGAGCAGCGCCGCGCCTTCTCGCTGCGTCTGTTGGGCGATGACGTGCGTTTCGCGCGCCGCGACGGCATCGTCACTTCGCCGCCGTTCCGCGACGTGCGGCTTGAGCCCGGCGCCGTCATGGACGCGCCGGAGTTCCCGCTGCTGGCGGGATGAGGCCGGCCGGCTATTTCCCCGCCTTCCCGAAGAAATTGCGCTCCAGCGTGGCGAAGGCCCGCTGATAGACATTCTCGGCGGTGCGCGGGATCAGCACCACGTCGTCCTGAGGGCTCGCCACCCAGTCGCCGGTCCAGACGCCGAAACTCGTGTTGTCGGCGGGCACCGGCCACAGCCTGGGGCCCGAGACATAATTCATCCACGGGATGCCGGATTTGGTGATGCGGTAGGAGAAACTGCGCGTCAGATCGCAGAGATGCAGCAGCTCCTCGTTGATATGGCCGTCGCCGAAATAGAAATCGCGGATGCCCGAGACCTTGTCGGGCCGCTGGCGCTTCAGCATCCGCATGCGGGTGATCTCGCCATGCCAGGCGCCCATGCCGGCGAAACCTCGCATGATCTTCCAGACCTCGCCCACCGGCCCGCCGATCGCCCTGGAGGTCCATACCTTGTTGGGCTGATAGCCTTTCCAGCGCTCGGCGCCGGGCGGCGGTGCGGGCTTCGTGCGCGCGATGATCTTCGCCAGGTTGCGGAAATTGGCCGCGAACACATCCTGCGAGATGATGCGCTGATACTTTCCTTCATCGCCCGGCGCCTCGTCGAAGGTGGCCTCCCATTCGGCGAAGGTCTGGTCGCCATGCGTCACCGGATAGAGCCTGAGCGTGGCGAGGTAGTTCTTCACCGGAAAGGCCGGCGTCTCGAAATTGTAGGAGAAACAACGCCGCGCATCATCCAGCATCAGGAGCCGCTCGCGCACATGCGTGCCATCGGCGAGATGGAAGGAGCGCACGCAACCCACCACGTCAGGGTCGAGCCCGTTTTCGATCCGCGAGCTTTTCACACCGAGCGCCCAGAAGGGCAGACCGTTGAAGTCGCGCACCAGGCTCCACACGGTTTCGACGGGGGCCCTGAGAATGATGCTGGCATAGGCGCGGGCCATGTTAGACTCCTCTTGTGATCTCGCGGAAAGCGGCAACGCAGGCTTGGGCGAAGGCCTGGTCGTTGATATGGGCATCGACCTCGATCAGGCGGCGGTCCGGGCCTGGCACGAAGCCCGCGCGGATGGCGGCGAACAGCACGGCGTCCGCCTCCGGATCGTGAAACGGCTTGCCCGGCGCATCGAGCGCCGAGACTCCCTTGATCGGCAGCATCAGGCGCGTGGGGCCCTGCAGGCGGTTGACGCGGTCGACGATCCACGCGCCGATCGCCGCATTTTCCTGAGGCGTGGTGCGCATCAGCGTCACCTGCGCGTTATGGACATAGAGGTTCCGCGCCGCATGTCGCGCCGGCACCGTCTCACGGCCGCCGAAATTCACCATGTCCACCGCACCCACCGATCCCACCCAGGGAATCTGGCCGCGGATCACCGCGCCGAAGCGGTCCTCCGTGCAGGCAAGCACGCCGCCGAACAGATGGTCGGCCACTTCCGTCGTCGTGATGTCGATCGCCGCCCTGATCAGCCCGGACTCGATCAGCTTCTCGAAACACTGTCCGCCGGTGCCGGTGGCGTGGAACACGAAACATTCCCAGTCCTCGCCCAGCAGGCGGCGGATTTCGGTGACGGCCGGCGTGGTGACGCCGAACATGGTGAGGCCCACGGCGGGCCGTTCCCCGGAAGCGGCGGCAACTTCGTGGCGCGCCATGCCGGCGGCGGCATGCGCGGCGTTGCCGATCACCACGCGGGTGATGGCGTTGAGTCCCGCCACATCGGCCACCGCATGCATCATCATGATGTCGGTGGGGCCCACATAGGGCGCCACCTGGCCGGACGCCATGGTGGACACCATCAGTTTCGGCACGCCCACCGGCAGCGCCCGCATGGCAGCCGTCACCATGGCGGTGTTGCCGCCGCCGCCCAGCCCCAGCACCGCGCCGATATCCTCGCGCGTCAGCAGGAAACGGGTGAGCGCCTCGGCCATGGCGGTCACTGCCTGGCCGCGGTCGCTCCCACCCAGCACGGCGGCGGCGCCCTGTGGGTGATGCGCCGCCACCATGGCCGGCGTCACATCCGCTTTGGCCCGGCTCGGCGTCGTCGAGATGTCGACCAGAATGGCGGGCACGCCGGCCGCCGCCACGCAATCCACCGCATAGCGAAGTTCCGCTTCCTTCGTATCGCAGGTGCCGATGACGAAGACCGGCTTCACGTCAGGCTTTGGCCCAGCCCTGCTTCATGTTGCGGTATCCGAACTTGTAGACCTCTTCCGGATTGGGCGCGAAATCGCGCCACACGCGGGTGGCGGCGGCCAGCGCCGGCATGGCGCGGCCGAAGGCCTCGATGGTCAGGAAGCCGTCGTATTTCGATCTCTTCAGCGCCTTGTAGGTTGCGGCCCACGGCACATGGCCCTTGCCCGGCGTGCCGCGGTCGTTCTCGGAGATGCGGACATGCACCATGTGCGGCCGGATGGTCTTGATGGCGCCGACCGGGTCCTTCTCCTCGATGTTGCAATGGAAGGTGTCATACATCGCCTTGATCGCCGGATGGTTCACCTCCTCCACATAGGCCGCAAGCTGCTCCATCGTGTTGAGGAAATAGCATTCGAAGCGGTTGAGGGCTTCGAGCGCGAAGGTGACGTTCTTCTTCGCGGCATAATCGCCGGCCCGCTTGTGGAAGGTGATCGCCCGCTTGCGCTCGGCCGCGGTGGCGGGCGCGCCGGTGAAGTAACCCAGCTCGGAATGCATCGGCCCGCCCAGGATGCTGGCGCCCAGCGCCGCCGTGCAGTCGATCGTCCATTTGGCGTAGTCGACCGCCGCCGCCTGATGCGCCCTGTCGGACGAGAGCGGGTTCTTGCCCGAAGGCCCGATGACACTCACCACGCTGCGCGACAGGCCGATCTTGTCCAGCAACGCGCCGAGCCGCGCGTAATGCGCGGGGTCACCCTCGAACATCGGAATCTCGACGCCGTCATAGCCCGTCTTTTTCAGGGCCCTGAGGATGGGCTCGTGCGCGAGCGTGACATGCGGCGTCCACAGCAGAAGATTGAAACCCAGTTTCATCGGCGGCCCTCCCTCGAAAGCGGTCAGGACAAACCGGTTCGCGGCGCTTGTCAACCGGGCTCGTCAGGCAAACAGCCGGGCGCCGGTCTCGATCATGATGTGGACGCCGATGCCAACGGCGATCACCCCGGCCAGCGCCTGCAATCCGCGGCTGGCCCAGGTGAGCGCGCCCGACGCGAGCGACAGCGGCACCGCGATCACCGCCGAGAACATCGCCATGCCGATGACCGAGCCCAGCCCGAACAGCACCATGAAGGCAAGTCCCAGCGGCACTGAAGGAGCCGACGACGCGGCAAGCGCCACCAGCGCCGCCGAGCCCGCAAGGCCATGCACCATGCCCACCGCCAGGCTCCGGCCCCAGCTCGCTGCCGGATGGCCGTGGTCGGGGTGGCGCAGCGCGTGCTCGCGAACATCGCCCGCATGGCTGTGGGCATGGAAATGCACGTCGCCCGAGCCATGGCGGTGAACGTGAAAGTGAATGCGCGCCTTGATCAGCGCCACGATCAGCCGCCCGCCCAACAGCACCAGCATGATGCCCACCGCGAATTCGAGCCCATCGGCCAGCCGTTCATCGAGCGACAGCTTCAGCGCATAGACGGCGCCGCCAAAGGCGCCGAGCGGCAGGGCATGGCCCAGCCCCCACAGCGCGCCATGGCGAATGATGGGGCGCGCACCCTTCTTGTCGGCGGCGATCGAGGTGACGGCGGCGATATGATCCGCCTCCAGCGCATGCTGCAGGCCGAGCAGGAAACCGAACACGATCCAGCTGAGCATGGGTCGGCTATAGCAGCCCCTCGGGTTTGGCGCGAGCGGCGATTGCGTCTGGCAGGTGAAGCTGCGGTTCTGCCCGCCATGGCTCTCGCGTCTTCGCCCGCGGGCGGGAGAAGATGATGCCGCCTACGGCGCCGGAGCGCCCGCGCCGCGGCGGGGGGCGTCGAAATCTTCCGGCAGGCCGGGGTCGTCCGGCGGGCGCTGTGGCGTCACCATCTTGGGCGCTTCCAGCTTCGGCGCGTCCAGCTTGAGCGTTTCCGGGGCGGGCAGTTCCGGCACGGCTGAGGGCAGGTCCGCCTCCAGCGTTTCGGGCATTTCGAACGGCGCCTTCCATTCGCAGGGCACGATTTCGGAGGTCACCGGCGAGACCGGCATCCAGCGCGGGCTGGCGACACCATCAGACACCCAGATCGGGTCGCGCGGGGCGGAGATGGCGCGGGACAGCCATTCGCGCGCCCGGCCCCTGTCGCCTTCCGCCTCCTCGATATCGGCCATCAGCGCACAGACGCGGGCCTGCGGGCGGCCGTCGAGCCAGGGTTCGAGCGCGGCGCGGGCGGCGGGCCATTGCTTTGCCTTCACGGCCGCGCGGGCCAAGGCCACCGCGCCCTCAAGGCCGCCCTTATCCTCCTTCAGCAGGTCACGCACCCGGTCAAGCCGGTCTTCCGGGCTTTCGCCGGGGATGAGATGCGCCTCGAGATCGGCAATGTCGGGGTGCGGACTGCGCCGCCAGGCCTCCTTGAGGATCTTCGAGGCCTTGCGGGTGGAGGTCTGGGCACTCAGCAGCCGCGCCGCCGCCACCGCGGCGGGAACCAGGCCGGGGTCAAGCTTGTGCGCCTTCTGCGCCAGTTCCAGCGCCTTCGGCCGGTCGCGCTCCTCCGCCGCCAGCGCCCCGGCGGCCAAAACGGCGGCGAGCTTGCGGTTTCCCTCGTCTGGCGTCATCAGCCCCAGCTTGATCTGCTGCGAGAGCGTGGCGGCGGCGGCCGTCCAGTCGGCCGCGGCGGCCTGCAATTGCAGGGCGGCGGCGGCGGCCCACGAAAGCCGCGGATTCAGCGCCAGGCCGCGCTCGGCATGGCGGCGGGCGGCGGCCATGTCGCCAGCCTGGCGGGCCTCCACGAACAGGCCGCGCAGGCCCAGCACCTCGGTGTCGGGCGATTTGGTCATCGACTCGAAAATGCGTTTGACGGCGGCCCGGTCGCCTTTGAGCTGGGCGGCCTGGGCGGCCAGCACATTGACCAGCGGCTCATCCGAGAGCGCGTTGCCGGCAATCGCCGCATGCTTGGCGGCCGCCGCGGCAGCACCCGCCCCGGCCGCCACGATGCCGCGCGAGAGCGACTCATAGCCTTTCCGGTTCTTGCGGAAGGCGAGGTAGCGCTGCACCGATTGCGGGCTGGCCCACAGCCGCCGGAACAGGCTCCAGAGAAACCAGATGGCGACCACCGCCGCCACCGCCACGACGACGCCGGCCACAAAGCTCATCTCGATCTCGCGGCCCAGCCAGCGGATGGTGAGGGTTCCCGGCCGGTCGGCGATCCAGGCGAAGCCCGCCGCCAGCAGCACCAGCAGGAAGAACCGCCACAACAGCTTGATCATGGCTGCGGCCCTCCCATGGCGGTGATCTGGCGCAGCACCGCGTCGGACACTTCGGCGAGCGCTGCGGCGAGCCGCAGCCTTGCGGCGGCGCGGTCACGCCACCGGGTGAGCTGCACCGGCTTGTCGCCCTCGCCCGCGTCGATCACCGCGATGGCCTGTGTGAGATCGCCTGTTTCGGCGAAACCAGCGGCGTTCTCGGCAAGCCGCGGCCAATCCGTCTCGCCGATCGGGCGGATGGTGATGACATTGGAAAGCTGGTCCATCAGCGTGCCGAGATAGCTGTCATCGGCGGGTGGCGCGGCGGCCGGCCGCGGCAAGTCCGGAATGGCGGCGCGCAATTCATCCGCCAGGCCCCTGGCGTCCGGCAGGCCTTCGGCGGCGTTGGCCGAAACCGTATCGAGCCCCGCCGCGGCGGGCACCATGCGGGCGATGCGCTCGACCTCGGGAGCATAGGGCGCGCCGGCTGCAACCTTGGCCTTGAGATCCGCCAGCGCCTGCGAGAGGGCGGCCGCCGCGCCCGCCTGGGCAGCGGCGGGGGCATCGGCCTTGAGGCTCGCCACGTCCTTCTCCAG
Organism: Aestuariivirga sp.; assembly: GCA_036826695.1. Classification (GTDB taxonomy): domain Bacteria; phylum Pseudomonadota; class Alphaproteobacteria; order Rhizobiales; family Aestuariivirgaceae; genus Aestuariivirga. The sequence goes on along the minus strand of DAISVW010000035.1, from coordinate 6,616 downwards.
CGCGTCGATGCGCCGGTTCAGCGCCGCGAGTGCCGCGGTGTCGATCGGGGCGACGCCGGCACTGCCGGCGGTTCCGGCCGCGGAAACGGATTTGCGCAGCGCGTCGAGATCGGCGGAGAGCGCCGCCACCGACGTTTCGAGCGCGGCCAGCCGCGCGCCGCTGCCGTCCAGCGCCTGGGCCAGGCCCTGCGCCTGTTGCACGGCACCCGAGGCTGCCTTGCCGGCATCGCCCGCCGCCGACCTGGCGGCCGTGGCGGCCGCAGCAGCCGCACCGGCCTGAGTCATGACGCCAGCCAGCTGGCGGGTGATTTCGCCGATGTTGGTTTCCAGCGCCGCCACCTGGTTTCCGAGCGCCGTCATCTCACTGGACGGCAGATAGCTGGAGAGAACGCCACGGTAGAGCAGCAGGCCGGTCAGCAGGCCGAGCGCCAGCGCCGCGACGAGCCACAGGTTGCCGCGCCGCTTCGGCTGTGGCAACGGCGCTTCCGGCCGGGGCTCCGGCGCCGGGCCGATGTCCTCGGCCTCGAGGTCGATCACCTGCGGCCTGGCGGCGGGCTTGTCGTCTGGCGGTTCCATCGTCATGGCTCTGCGCCTAACCCCTTCTCCCTTCCCGCGCAAGCAGGGCCAGCATGGCCTGCTCGTCGGGCGTTTCGGGAATTCTCTTATCCCAGCTCTCGGGCAGAACTGAGGCAACATTGCGCGAAAGACAAAAATTCCTAAGGCTGCCCGCCTGGCGGGAAAGTCCCGCGGCCTCAACCAGAGCGCGCCAGATCCTGGCGCTGCGCGGCGAATAGAGCATCACAGCATCGATTTCACCGGCTCTGAGACTATTTTCCGAATGCCCCAGGCTCTCCGCCGGCGCCGCTGCATAGAGAACTGCGCGGTGGCAGGAAAAGCCCTCCGCGAGAAGCTGGCCTTCGAGATCGCCCGATATTTCGGAGCCGGAAAGATAAAGGACCGGCCCTGCCCCGGGGTCCAGATTGGCGCGGATGAAGGCCGCGAGCCCGTTCACGTCGCCGCCATGCGCCTCCGCCGCGAGGCCCGCCTGTTTCGCCGCCTTCAGGGACTGCGGCCCAACCGTCAGTGTACGGAATTTCGCGAGGCCGTGGGAGGCCGGCAGGCACCGGATGCCATTGGCGCTGGTCACCGCGATGGCCTGCCACGGCAGCGTGGGGATCTCCACGGCCTGGCGCGGGCGGATCGCCAGCAGCGGCACGATCACCGCCTCATGGCCCATGGCCTCGAGCTTCGCCTTCAGGGGCCCGGCGTCTTCCTCCGGCCTGGTGACGGCGATCCGCATCAGAAGGCGATGAGGCTGCCGCCCTCGGCCTTCACCTGTTCGCCCGCCTCGCGGCCCATGCGCCGGGCGTCGGCGGCGGCACCCCGGCGGGTGGTCTCGAAGCAGTGCACGCCATCATGCGTCAGGGCATGGCCGCGAAATCTGATCGACCCGCCTTCGAGAACCGCATGCCCGGCAAGTGGCGTCCGGCAGGAGCCATCGAGTGCCGCCAGAAACGCCCGCTCGCAGTCAACAGCCACGGCCGAGGCCTCGTGGTTGAGGGGCTTCAGCAGTTCGCGCGTCGCAGCGTCATCCTCGCGGGTCTCGATGCCGATGCAGCCCTGCGCCACGGCGGGCAGCATCACCTCGGTCGGCACCAGCGAGGCGATCCTGTCCGCCAGTCCCAGCCGCTTGAGACCGGCGGCGGCGAGGAAGGTGGCCTGGGCAACACCCTCTTCCAGCTTTCGCAGCCTGGTTTCCACATTGCCGCGGAACTGGATCACATTGAGGTCCGGCCGCAGCCGTTTCAGCTGGGCGGCCCGCCGCACCGAGGAGGAGCCCACCGTGGCGCCCTCGGCCAGATCGCTGATCGATCCGGCAACCGGGCTCAGGAAGGCGTCGCGCACATCCTCGCGCGGCAGCAGCGCCGCGATGGCGAGGCCGTCCGGCAGCCGGGCTGGCATGTCCTTCATGGAATGCACGGCAAGGTCGATCTCGCGGGCGAACAGCGCCTCCTCGATCTCCTTCGTGAACAGCCCCTTGCCGCCGATCTCGGAGAGCGGCCGGTCGCGCACCCGGTCGCCGGTGGTGGTGATCACCACGATCTCGATGTCCTCAGGGCCATAGCCATGGGCGGCGATCAGGCGGTCGCGGGTTTCATTGGCCTGGTAGAGGGCGAGCGGCGAGCCGCGGGTTCCAATCTTCAGTTTCGGCATTTGCAAGTCCGTTCCGGCGGATGCTAGGTGTGACCATCTTCTTAGCCGCAAACCCCGGTGGCGTCACCCGTCCGATGGACCAGCCCGTACTCCACATTCTCGGCATCGAAACCTCCTGCGACGAGACCGCCGCGGCGGTGGTCCGGCGTGACGCAGCGGGCCGCGGCGAAATCCTGTCGAACCTGGTGCTCTCGCAGACGGCGGAGCATGCGCCCTATGGCGGCGTGGTGCCGGAGATCGCGGCCCGCGCCCATGTCGCGCATCTCGACCGGCTGGTGGCCCAGGCCATGAAACAGGGCGGCCTCTCCTTCGCGGAGCTTGACGGCGTGGCGGCCACGGCGGGGCCGGGCCTGCTCGGCGGGCTGCTGGTGGGGCTCACCACCGCCAAGGCGATTGCGCTGGCCCATGGCAAGCCGCTGCTTGCCGTCAATCATCTCGAAGGCCACGCCCTCACGGCGCGGCTCCTGGGGCAGGTCGAGTTCCCCTATCTGCTGCTGCTGATCTCGGGCGGACACACCCAGTTCCAGATCGTCGCCGGCGTCGGGCGCTACCACCGCCTCGGCAGCACCATCGATGACGCGCTGGGCGAGGCCTTCGACAAGGTGGCAAAGCTTCTGGGGCTCGGCTACCCGGGCGGCCCGCAGGTGGAAGCCTTCGCCCGCCGCGGCGACCCGAAGCGCTTTTCCTTCCCGCGCCCGCTCAAGGGCCGCAAGGATTGCAACCTCTCCTTCTCCGGCCTCAAGACGGCGGTGCGCGAGGAAGTAAACGCGCTGGGTCCCCTCAGCGAACAGGACATCGCCGATGTCTGCGCCTCCTTCGAGGCGGCGGTGGCCGATTGCATGGCCGACCGGCTGGCCATGGCGGCGCAGATGTTCCGCGCCGCTCACCCGGAAGCCACGCATCCGGCGCTGATCGTGGCTGGCGGGGTGGCCGCCAATCAGAAGCTGAAAGCCGTGTTCGAAGAGGCTGCGGCGCGGCATGGCCTTGCTCTGATCGTGCCGCCGCCGAAGCTCTGCACCGACAATGCCGCGATGATCGCCTGGGCCGGCGCCGAACGGCTGCGGCTCGGGCTTACCGATGATCTTGGCGTGGCCGCCCGCGCCCGCTGGCCGCTCGACCAGGCCCAGGCCCCCGTTTATGGCGCGGGCAAGCTCGGCGCCAAGGCCTGAATGCTCGCAACAAGGACCACGCACATGCTCTTCGCCCTGATCTGCACCGACAAGCCCGCAAGCCTCGACCTCCGCCTTGCGGTGAGGCCCGATCACCTGAAACATCTCGAAAGCCTCGGGGCGGCGCTCAAGGCGGCCGGCCCCTTCACCGATGACGAGGGAAAGCCCTCGGGCAGCCTCGTCATCATCGAGGCGGCGGACCGCGCCGCGGCCACGGCCATCGCCGCGGCCGACCCCTATGCCAGGGCGGGCCTCTTCGCGTCCGTCGAGATCAGGCCATGGAAATGGCTGATCAGGAATCCGGAGACCGCGTGATGGCGAATTACTGGCTGTTCAAGTCCGAACCCGAAGTCTGGTCCTGGGCGCAGCAGAAGGCCAGGGGCCAGGCCGGCGAGGAATGGACCGGGGTGCGCAACTATCAGGCGCGCAACAACATGCGGGCAATGAAGCTGGGCGACAAGGGCTACTTCTATCATTCCAACGAAGGCCGCGAGGTGGTGGGCATCGTCGAGGTCTGCAAGCTCGCGCACCGGGACTCGACCGCCGAGGTTGACACCTGGGCGTGCGTCGACATCCGCGCCGTGGCGGACATGCCCCGTCCGGTGACGCTCGACGAGATCAAGCAGGACCCGAAACTCAAGGACATGGTGCTGGTCAACAATTCGCGCCTCTCCGTTCAGCCGGTGAGCGAGGCCGAGTTCCGGCACATCTGCAAGCTGGGCGGCGCGAAGCTTTGACGATCCCGGACCGCGCGGGGTTCATCCGCGCCAATACCACGGTGCTGGCGCCGCCGCTGGTGCCGGAGGTGAAGCTCCACCTCGCCCATGAGGCGGTGCCGCTGTGGCAGAAGACCGAGGAGGAACTGGGCGAGATCGGCCTGCCGCCGCCGTTCTGGGCCTTTGCCTGGGCGGGCGGCCAGGCGCTGGCCCGCCACGTGCTGGACCATCCGCCGCTGGTGGCGGGAAAGCGGGTGATCGACCTGGCGGCGGGCGCAGGCCTCGTCGGCATCGCCGCCATGAAGGCGGGGGCCGCGCGGGTTCTGGCCGCCGACATCGATGCCTTCGCCTGTGCCGCGGCGTCGCTCAACGCCGCGCTGAACGCCGTGGCGCTGGAGGTGACCGGCGCCGATCTGCTCACCGCACCGGCCCCGGATTGCGACGTGATCCTGGTGGGCGATCTGTTCTATGAGCAGGCGCTGGCGGCGCGGGTTCTCGCCTGGCTGGCGGAGGCCGAAGCGCGTGGCATTCCAGCCCTCATCGGCGATCCCGGCCGCAGCTATCTGCCGCGCGAACAGCTCACCAGGCTCGGCGAATACCGCGTGCCGGTCACCCGCGACCTCGAGGACGCCGAGATCAAGCTGACATCGGTGTGGCGGCTGAGCCGGTATTGTTGAGGTTCGGATCGCCCCTCACCCTCCCACGCCTGCGGCGCGGGCCCCAACCCTCTCCCCATGAATGGGGAGAGGGAACATAAACTCCCTCGCCCCGCGCCAGCGGGGAGAGGGTTGGGGCCCATTGCGTCAGCAATGGGAGGGTGAGGGGTGCCACAGCCTGGGACAGGCTTTCATCATGACAGCCCTGACGTCGCTCTTGCCGCTGAGCCGGTGTTGTTGAGATAGAGCGCCGCCATCAGAACGGCGAGCGACACGAACAGCCAGACATCGGCCCCGCCATAGAGCGCCAGCGCGATCACCACGGCGGCGGGGGTGGCGAGATAGACCGCCTGCACGGGGAACACCGCGCCCTTCTCCTTGATCAGCGTGAAGAAGGCGATGCGCTCCAGCGTCCACATGGCGATGGCGAAGACCAGCGAGCCATAGGCCGCAGCGGACATGGGCGCGGCCGACCAGGGCGGCGCGAACAGCAGCAGCACCGGCAGGGCGAGAAGCCCGGACCAGATCGATTCCGCCACACCGGCGGCCATGGCATGAACGCGCGGCGGCCACCAGACGGCGGCGAACCAGTTATAGGCCGCACAGAGCACCGGCAGCAGGAACGAGGCCACCAGCCACCACGACACCTCGCCCGACAGCATGCCCTCGCGGGTGATCACCAGGATGGCGGTGGAGAGAAAACCCAGAAGGATGGCCAGCAGCCGCCGTGAAGTGGCGTTCTCCCGGCGGGTGACCAGCGCCACCAGATAGTTGACGATCGGCGCGGTGGAGATGATCAGCGCCAGTTCGGTGGGCGGCACATGGCGGGCGAACCACTGGCCCAGCCCGAAGGGCACGTTCATCAGTGCCGCGCAGCCCAGCCCGAACAGCTGCAGCTCTCTGCCGCCCCACCAGTCGATGCCACGCAACTGGCAGATCAGCGCCAGTACCAACCCCACACCGAGGCCGGTGATCACGATTACATGAGTAACCGCCACCCCGGCCGCGCCCCAGTAGCGGTAAAGGCTGGGGGACATGCCCCAGAACAGGCCGAGGGCGACGAACAGGCTCAGGTGCCGGGGGGTGGTCATGCCGCCTCTTAGACAGGAGTCTCATTGCAGGCTATAGATCATGCCGTCAGAAGACACCCAAATTTCGTCATGTCCGGGAGGAATGCGCCACTGTCCGAGAAAGGCTATCCGGTTCCGGCCGCGTGGAAGAAGAAGGCCTATGTCGACGATGCCGCCTACAGGAAGATGTATGCGGACTCGGTCAAGGACCCCGCCAAGTTCTGGGCCAGGCACGCCCGGCGCATCGACTGGTTCAAGGCCCCCACCAAGATCAAGAACACCAGCTATCAATATCCCAACGTCTCGATCAAATGGTACGAGGACGGGGTTCTCAACGTCTCCTACAATTGCATCGACCGGCACCTGAAGAAGCGCGGCAACCAGGTGGCCATCATCTGGGAGGGCGACGACCCCTATTACGACAAGAAGATCACCTACAACGAGCTTTATGAAAATGTCTGCCGCTTCGCCAATGTGCTGAAGAAGAACGGCGTCAGGAAGGGCGACTGCGTCACCATCTATCTGCCGATGATTCCGGAAGCCGCCTATGCGATGCTGGCCTGCACGCGGATCGGCGCCATTCATTCGATCGTGTTCGGCGGCTTCAGCCCGGATTCGCTGGCGAGCCGCATCAACGACGCCAATTCGAAGATGATCATCACCGCGGATGAGGGCCTGCGCGGCGGCCGCAAGGTGCCGCTCAAGGCCAATACCGACGAGGCGCTGAAGCGCTGCGCGGGCAACGAGAAGGTGCTGGTGGTGCGCCGCACCGGCGGCCAGGTGGCGATGAC
>DAISVW010000034.1:0-12879 GCA_036826695.1 Aestuariivirga sp. | reverse complement strand
GTCTTCATCCCTCTCTCCTCTCCATCTTGCTGCCGGTCAGGGGTCCGCCCTTTTGTTTATCGTTTTCGGAATATGTCGTTGCCTGTCCAACCGGAACTTTGAGAAGCGTCTGCCAGACCCGGGTCTCAAAGGACGTGCCGATGAAGACGATCCGTAGCGGCTGGCCCGCTTTCCAGAGCGCTGGATTGAAAATCCTCGCCACGGGCTGCGCGGTCGCCTGATGATCCTCCACGAAATCGGCTTCCGGCCAGCGGCTTGTCATGTCGACAAAACAGGAGGGCTCATTGCCAGGATCGGCAAAGGCAAGGCCGCAGATGCCCCGTTCCGTCATCATCAGCAGAACCCGGCCGAATGGACAGTCATGAAAACGATAGCGGATAACCAGTCCCTTGCCCTTAGCCTTGTAGGCACCGGGACTCATCCCCTCAAGGGTGACGAAGAGATCATGCAGGCGTCCGGGACCAGATAGTCCCACCTCGTGGGCGGCATCGAGAACGCTGGCGGATTTTCGCAAGAGCTGGCGCGCATGATCAATGGTGATCGCCTGCAGGAAAGCCTTCGGACTCAAGCCGGCCCAGCGCATGAACAGCCGTTGGAGATGGGCGGAGCTTAAGCCGTTTCGCCTTGCAAGACCCTCCAGGGAGGGTTGTTCCTGCCAATGCTCGCGCAGGTAAGCCAGATTTTGGCAGACGATCTCATAATCCCGCGCAGCCTGCCTGAATGAAACATGATCGCTCATGATGCCAAATCTAGCGCCATCCGCCAGGCGCGCCCACCCGAAAGCTGACGTCAGATTCGTGGGATCGCAAGAGCAGACCGCAGCGCATCAGCGAGCGTCTTACGCTCCTGAGGCGCCAGAAAATCACCCACCGCGCCCCGAACAGCGCCAGATACCAGAGAAAGGCGGCCGATCAGCTCCCGCTCATGATCCTCTTCCAGTTCGACCCTCACCCAGCGCCGTACGAAGCGTTGCTGCTCCGGCGGCCGGTTTCCACTCTGCCTGTCAAGAACAAGTTCGTGTTCGGTGATACTGATTCGTTCGACCTGCCGGGCGTCAGCAAAGTTAACCCGAAAGGCCCACCACACCAACAGGACGTCGAGCCCGGCAAAAGCCGCCACCGGCCAGGCGCCCACCACCATGAACAAGCCGCCAACCACAAGGTTGATCATGATCACAAGGCCCATGATCAACAGGAAACCAGCCCGTGTCAGGCTGCGGTGCGGCATCAGCGTTGCTTGCCAGGCTTTGGTCTTGCTTGCCTCCACGGTCCGCTCTACCCCTTTGACGAACAAGGGAACACGCAATCCATGCCTAAATCAACCCGTTTGAGGCCCGACGAGGTGGATGAGATGTTTCGTCGCTTCCGGGCCGCCAACCCCGAGCCGGAGGGCGAACTCCACTACGTGAATCCCTATACCTTGCTGGTTGCCGTGGTCCTTTCGGCCCAGGCAACGGACGAAAGCGTCAACCGGGCTGGCCGGCCCCTGTTCAGGATCGCCGACACGCCCGCCAAGATGCTGGACCTGGGCGAGGAGAAGCTCAGGGAGGCCATCAAGACCATCGGCCTCTACCGCAACAAGGCCAAGAACGTGATGCAGCTGTCCCGGCTGCTGATCGAGAAGTACGGGGGCGAGGTTCCAGATGACCGCGAAGCGCTGGAAGCCCTGCCAGGAGTAGGACGGAAAACCGCCAATGTCGTGCTCAACACGGCATTCGGCCACCCGACGATTGCCGTGGACACCCATCTGTTCCGGCTGGGCAACCGGACTGGCCTTGCGCCCGGGAAAACCCCCGCCGAGGTCGAAAGCAAACTATTGAAAACAGTGCCAAAACTCTATGCGCAGCACGCTCATCACTGGCTGATTCTGCATGGCCGCTACGTGTGCAAGGCCAGAAAGCCCGAGTGCTGGCGCTGCCCGATCGCGGATCTGTGCCGTTTTAAAGCGAAGACGCCCGCACCGATTTGAAAAAATGCGTGAAATACGAGGTCGCAAACAGTGGCACCGCGAGGTTGACGACCGGAACCAGGGCCAGCAATGCCGGCAAGATGCCTGCGGCGAAGATTGTGGGGCCATTCTTCTTGCGAAGATCCCGAGCCTCGTCGGCCGGCACATGTCGCATGGCCACCATCTCGAAGTATTCCCGACCGAGCAGATAGGCATTCGCTGCCACCAGAGCAATGGCGCCGACGCCAAGAAAGACCACCGGCAGCACAGCAAGATTCACGGCCAGCACCACCAGGAAGAATTTGAGTGCGAACAACAGCGATCTTGACGTGGGTAGCGCCGACCCGGGTGGATCCCGCGGGTAATGACGCTGTTCCACCAGTTCGGCGATCCGGTCGAGGAAAAGACCGGCAAAGGCCGCCGTAACCGGTCCCATCAGGAAGAAAAAGGTCACGAATAGAGCAAGCCCAAGCCCAGCCCCAAGCACCTGATCGGCCCAGGGCCATGAGAAATTGGTGAGGGTCAGAAGGATGAACTCTGCAAGAATGAGGACAGCGATGAACAGAGCGAGCGTCAGGCCCAGCGCCTTGAACAGCACGGCCCGGAATGCGGGGGAGATCAGGTCGCCAAACGCCCTTATGGAAGCTTTCAACATGATGCCTCAGGTAATGGGCAAGGCTTGCCAGAGCAAGCGCCGTTCGCTAGGCCCAGGAAGAGAAGATCTCCAGAGAGAACCATCGTGGTTTCGAGTTACGACACTCTATGCATCGGCAACGCCATCGTCGACGTAATTGCCCGGGTCGAGGAGGATTTCGTCATCCGACACGGCCTGGTCAAAGGATCGATGAACCTCATTGATGAAACCAGGGCCGATACACTCTATGCCGCCATGGGCCGCGCCACCGAGGTGTCAGGCGGGTCAGCGGCCAACACGGCCGCTGGTATCGCCTCGCTGGGTGGCAGAGCGGCCTATTTCGGAAAGATCAAGTCGGATCAGCTGGGCGCGATCTTCCAGCACGATCTGCGCTCGCAGGGCGTCTTCTTCGAAACGCAACCCGCCACGGCCGGTCCGGCGACAGCCCGCTCGTTCATTTTGGTGACGCCTGACAGTGAGCGGACGATGAACACCTATCTCGGCGCCTGCGTCAATTTCTCGGTCAGTGACGTGAACAAGGACGTGGTTGAGGCTTCCGAAGTGACCTACATGGAGGGCTATCTGTGGGACAGGCCGGAGGCCAAGGACGCCTTCAGGCTCGCTGCGCGGATTGCGAGGGCCGCAGGCCGCAAGACGTCAATCACCCTCTCTGATTCGTTCTGTGTCGAACGACACCGTGACAGTTTTCTCAATCTCATCCGCAGCGACATTGATATCGTTTTCGCAAACGAAGCAGAAGTAACATCACTGTATCAGACGGCCAGCTTCGATACAGCGATGCAGGCGATCGCGCGGGATTGCCCGGTCGCTGTTCTTACCCGGTCAGAAAAGGGTTGCGTTGTCGTGGCGGGAGGCGAGGCCCAGGAAGTGCCCGCCCATCCGGTGGACCGGGTGCTTGACGTGACGGGCGCCGGGGACATGTTTGCCGCCGGTTTCCTTCATGGCCTCACCCGTGGCAAATCACACTATGTCTGCGCGCGCCTCGGTTCACTGGCGGCTGCGGAAGTCATATCCCATATCGGAGCACGCCCCGAGGTGGATCTGCGAAGGCTCGCTGCGGCGAACGGGCTCTTATAGCTTGCGCAGGAATACGCTGCGAATGAAATGATCCGCGCCCTTGCGCAAGACGAGGTCTGCGCGCGGCCTCGTAGGAAGAATGTTTTCCCGAAGATTTGCCAGGTTGATGGTGTCCCAGATGCGCGTGGCGGTATCACGGGATTCCTTGTCGGAGAGTGTCGCATAACGGTGGAAGTAAGATCTTGGATTCCTGAAAGCACTGTCGCGAAGTGTGAGAAATCTTTCAATGTACCAGCGGCGGAGATCTTCATTCTCGGCATCGATGTAGATCGAGAAGTCGAAGAAGTCAGACGCGTTGGGGATGCCACGCCCGTCACGCGGCGGGCGGCCGGTCTGCAAGACATTCACCCCCTCGACGATCAGGATGTCAGGCTGGTCGATCACGATGCGGCCGTCCTTCAAGACATCATAGGTCAGGTGGGAATAAATCGGTGCGGCGACATCACGCTTGCCCGCCTTGATATCCGACAGGAACCGCAGGATGGCGGGAAGATCATAGCTTTCCGGAAAGCCCTTGCGAGACATCAGTCCTTCACGCTCGAGAATGGCGTTGGGCAGCAGGAATCCGTCAGTGGTGACCAGATCGACTTTCGGGTGCTTTGGCCAGCGTGCCAGCAGACGCTGAAGGATGCGCGCCGTGGTGCTCTTGCCAACGGCCACGCTGCCAGCCATGCCGATCACATAAGGCACTTTGCGGTCGGTCAGATGGAGGAAGTTGTTCGTCGCCCTGAAAAGACCCTGGGTTGCTGCAACATAGAGATTGAGAAGCCGTGACAGCGGCAGATAGATCGCTTCGACCTCGGCCAGATCGATGCGATCGTTCAGGCCCCGCAACTCGTCAAGGTCCTGCTGGGTGAGCGTCATCGGCGTATCGGCGCGGAGAGCGGCCCATTCCTCACGCGAGAACCGCCTGAACGGCGAGACCTCCTTCACCAGTTCTTCCATCGCAGTCAGCCTCCGCGCCGCGCCGCCTTTTCCGAAAGGCCACTCACCCCCCGGCGCCGATCCAGTTCGGCCATGACTGCAGCAAGGGACACCCCAGTCGCCTCCAGCAAGACGAGAAGGTGATAGAGAAGATCGGCTGATTCAGCAGTCACATGCGCCTTGTCCTGCGTGACGGCAGCAAGCGCTGTTTCGACCGCCTCTTCACCAAGTTTCTTTGCGCAAGCCGATACGCCCTGCGCGAGAAGCTTCGCAGTGTAGGATTGGTCCGGCGAGGCCGTCTTTCTGGCTGCAATCTCCTCGGCCAGGACACGTAGAACATCAAGTCTGTCATCGGTCATGGCTTGGTCCTAGCACAGCCGCACCGGTATGCCACGATCCGAAAGATAGCGCTTTGCCTCGGCAATCGAATAGGTGCCAAAGTGAAAAATCGAGGCTGCAAGGACAGCGGCGGCATGGCCGTCGCGAATGCCTTCGACCAGATGATCGAGTGTCCCCACGCCGCCTGACGCGATAACGGGAACCGGTACAGCATCCGCAATGGCCCGGGTCAGGTAGATATCGAAGCCCTTGCCGGTTCCGTCGCGATCCATCGATGTCAGCAGGAGTTCACCAGCTCCCAGCGATACCACCTCGCAAGCATATCGCACCGCGTCGATGCCGGTCGGGTTCCGCCCGCCATGCGTGAACAGCTCCCATCTTCCGGGCGTCATCTGCTTTGCGTCGATTGCGACCACCACGCACTGCGAACCGAACTTCTCCGCCGCCCGGCTTACGAAGCTGCGGTTGGCCACGGCAGCGGAATTGACCGACACCTTGTCGGCGCCGGCCAGCAGAAGATTTCGGATGTCGTCGAGCGTCCTTACGCCGCCGCCCACCGTCAGCGGCATGAAACAGGCCTCGGCTGTCCGCTGAACCACATCAAGAATGATGCCCCGGTTCTCATGCGTCGCGGTGATGTCGAGAAAGCAGAGTTCATCGGCACCCGCCTCGTCATAGGTCTTGGCGCTCTCGACGGGGTCTCCAGCGTCACGCAAGTCCACGAAGTTGACACCCTTGACGACACGTCCGTCCTTCACGTCAAGGCAGGGAATGAGCCGGGCCTTCAGCATCGGCGGGCCTCGCGGACAAGGCGAAGAGCTTCGGGAATCTGGATCCGGCCATCGTAGAGAGCGCGGCCGGTGATGGCGCCTTCGAGGATAGAGCAGTCAGGCCGGAGCAGTCGCCGGATGTCGTCCATCGACGCCAGTCCTCCACTGGCGATGACCGGGATTGGAACCGAGCGGGCAAGTTCCAGGGTCGAGTCGATGTTGAGGCCCGCCAGGATGCCATCACGGTCGATATCAGTAAAAATGATGGCAGACACACCTGCATCAGCAAAACGTCTCGCAAGCTCAATCGCTGTCAGTTCGGATGTCTCCGCCCACCCTTCCACCGCAACGCGCCCAGCCCTGGCGTCGATCCCCACCGCGATGCGGTCTGGAAACAGCTTACAGGCCTCCCGCACCAGAGCAGGCTGGCGCAACGCCAGGGTGCCGAGAATGACCCGCCGGATTCCCTTCGCCAGCCAAGTCTCGATCTGCGCGAGCCTGCGTATGCCGCCACCAAGCTGGACCGGCAGCTGCACGGCATCGAGGATCGCCTCGACCGCTGCTGCGTTGACGGGGGCTCCGGCAAAGGCTCCATTGAGGTCGACCAGGTGAAGCCACTCGAAGCCCAGGGCTTCGAAAGAACGGGCCTGGGCGGCGGGATCGTTGCTGTAGACCGTAGCCTCCCGCATGTCGCCCAGCCTCAGACGCACACACTGGCCGTCCTTGAGATCAATGGCGGGAAACAGGATCATGGCCGCCAGCGCAGAAAATTCGCCAAGAAATGCAAGCCGAGCACCTGGCTCTTCTCGGGGTGGAACTGGGTTCCGGCGAGATTGTCCCGGCCGACCACGGCGGCAAAGTTCATGCCATGGTCAGACGTCGCCACGACATCCGCTTGGTCCTCGGCGTCGAGATGGTAAGAATGCACGAAATAGGCATGCAAACCCTGCTCGCCGAGGGGAATCTCATCGAAGAGCTGATGTGGCCGGCACAATTGAAGCGTGTTCCAGCCCATGTGCGGTATCTTGATCGATGGATCGTTCGGCGTGATCGGCTTCACATCGCCTGCGATCCAGCCAAACCCTTCGGTAATGTCGTGCTCGAGCCCGCGTGTGGCCATGAGCTGCATGCCGACACATATTCCCAGAAACGGCTTCGCTTTGCGAATCACCTCTTCCTGCAAACAGCCCCAAAGGCCGGGAACCGCCATCAATCCATCATGACAGTCCTTGAAGGCGCCGACGCCCGGCAACACGATCCGCTCTGCCCGGCGCAGCAAGTCCGGATCGGCGGTCACGGCAACCCGCGATGACAAGCCGCTGTCGCGGGCAGCTCGTTCCAGAGCCTTGGCCGCAGAATGGAGGTTGCCGGAGCCGTAGTCGACGATGGCAACACTCACCGCGCCACCTCAGACATTGCCGAAAATGCCGAGTGTATCATCCGCTGCGCTGCGGACACGTGAGGCAGCCGGTTGCCGGCCAGGCACGGAAGACGCGCGGCGTGAGAAAAAGGTGAGTTCAGCAGCCTCATGGCTGTCTGCCATGATGAGAGCAGCCGGACGATAACCAGCGCGTTCCAGCGCCGTGATGCGCAGGTGCCTGGCCTCGAAGCCCAGGAGCAGCCCGAGCCCGCACTGAACGGCCACGAGTACGGCAGGATCAGCCAGATTAAGGCGAATGGCCGCCGAGAAGGCCGCAAGAACCAGAAACATCAAGCCTGCCACGAGCCATAACCGATGCCACAGCGCCCATAGCAGCGTCAGGAAGAACGCGCCCCAGGAGAAGCCTTCAGCAATGAAGGCGGTGCGGTCAATATCGCCATTCGGCGGCTCAAGAACGGCGTAAATGGCCATCAGCCTGCCAGGGATCCCTTGGTTGAGGGAATTCTGTCCTTTTGCCGAGGATCGATGTCGACCGCCTCTCGCAGAACCCGCGCGAGCGCCTTGAAGCAGGATTCCGCGATATGATGGCTATTGTCGGAATAAAGTGTTTCCACGTGAAGCGTGACGCCGGCATTCATTGTGAAGGCCTGGAACCACTCACGCACAAGTTCCGTGTCGAAATCGCCGATTTTGGGCGTGGTGAACGCGACTTTCCACACCAGAAATGGGCGTCCCGAGACATCGATCGCCGCGCGGGTGAGCGTACCATCCATCGGGAGATAAAGGCTCGCGTAGCGGCGTATTCCGGCGCGGTCACCCAAGGCACCGGCGACGGCCTGGCCGATGACGATCCCGGAATCTTCGACAGTGTGGTGGCTGTCGATGTGGAGATCGCCATCCGCCTTCAGGGAGAGGTCGATGAGCGAATGCCGCGCCAGCTGTTCCAGCATATGATCAAGAAAACCAATGCCTGTCTTGACGTCGTACGCGCCCCGGCCATCAAGAGCAACAGTGGCGGAAATCCTGGTTTCCGTGGTTTTCCGGCTGATGGTGGCGTTACGCATGTTACTGCAGTCCGACTGTCGGTTCTGATCGCTTCTAGCAGATGCAAAAGCATTCGTGCAACCGGCGCTCAGCAGCGAGGATACTGCTCTGGATTTTCTTTCACAGCCTCGCTGGATCAATCAAGGTGCCTGACGCAGGCATGCCATGCGTGCCTTTTCTTCGCCTTCGGGAGCGCCTACATAGGTTCCGGTATAGAAGAGGATTTGCCGATGACGGATCCGGTTAAGTGGCATGGCACGACGATCCTGTCAGTCAGGAAAGGAGGAGCCGTGGTCATCGCCGGTGACGGCCAGGTCAGCCTGGGCCAGACAGTGATCAAGGCCAATGCCCGCAAGGTGAGGCCCTTAGGTTCAGGGCAGGTGATCGGAGGCTTCGCCGGCGCGACGGCGGATGCCATGACGTTGTTCGAGCGTCTTGAAACAAAACTGGATAAACATCCAGGCCAACTGACCCGCGCCTGTGTTGAACTAGCCAAGGACTGGCGCACAGACCGTTTTCTGCGTCGGCTTGAAGCCATGATGATTGTGGCGGACCGCTCGGTGTCGCTGGTCTTGACCGGAACCGGCGACGTGCTCGAGCCAGAAAACGGCATCGTCGCGATCGGCTCCGGCGGCAACTATGCACTCGCAGCGGCGCGGGCCCTGTCTGACAGCGATCTCGATGCTGAAGCCATCGCACGCCGGGCGATGGCGATCGCGGCCGAGATCTGTGTCTATACCAACAGCAATCTCACCATCGAAAAACTGGCCACAGACTGAACGGACTTCCGAAACCATGACTGACTTTTCGCCACGCGAGATCGTTTCTGAACTGGACCGCCATATTGTCGGCCAGGCGGAAGCCAAACGGGCCGTGGCAATTGCCCTGCGCAACCGTTGGCGGCGCAAGCAGCTCCAAAGCCCATTGCGCGACGAGGTGATGCCCAAGAACATTCTGATGATAGGCCCAACGGGCGTTGGCAAGACGGAGATCGCGCGGCGGCTTGCGAGGCTTGCCAATGCCCCCTTCATAAAGGTGGAGGCAACGAAGTTTACGGAAGTTGGCTACGTCGGGCGCGATGTCGATCAGATCGTTCGCGATCTCCTCGAGGCAGGCATCGCGATGATCAAGACGGCGCGCCGCAAGGATGTTGAAGCACAGGCGCAGCTCAATGCTGAGCGGCGAGTGATCGAAGCGCTAGTCGGGTCGAATGCCTCCGAAACAACGCGCGAGTCCTTCCGGCGCAAGCTTCGCACGGGCGAACTTGACGAAAAAGAAATCGAGATCAGCGTCGCGGACACTGGCACGGGCGGCTTTGAAATCCCCGGCCTTCCCGGAGGCTCAGCCAGCGTCATCAACCTTTCCGATATGCTGGGCAAGGCTCTTGGCGGCCGTACCAAGACCCGGCGGATGACTGTCAAAGCGAGCCATGATGTACTGATGGCGGAGGAGTCCGACAAGCTGCTGGACCAGGATCAGATTACCCAGGAGGCAATTGACGGCGTCGAAAACAATGGAATCGTGTTTCTGGACGAGATCGACAAGATCGCGGCCCGTTCAGAGCGCCATGGTGCCGATGTCAGCCGAGAAGGTGTCCAGCGCGATCTTCTGCCGCTGATCGAGGGCACGACCGTCACGACCAAGCACGGTCCAGTCAAGACCGACCACATCCTGTTCATCGCATCGGGTGCCTTCCACCTTGCCAAGCCGTCTGACCTGCTTCCCGAACTGCAAGGAAGGTTGCCCATTCGCGTCGAATTGGCGGCTTTGGGACAGGACGATCTCCAAAGAATCCTGACGGAACCTGAAGCCAGTCTGGTCAAGCAATACCGGGCGCTGCTCGCGACCGAAGGGGTTGACATCAGCTTCACCGATGATGGTATTGCCGCAATTGCGAGAATTGCTGCTGATACCAACGCCAGTGTTGAGAATATCGGGGCGCGGCGGCTGCAGACGGTGATGGAGAGGATGCTCGACGAGGTGAGCTACTCCGCGCCGGACAGGGCTGGCGAGACGATCGTCATCGACAAGGCCTATGTCGAAAAGCATGTCGGCGCGCTCGCCAAGAACGCCGATCTCTCGAAGTTCATTCTTTAGCCCGCCGCGTGAGCGGGCTTCCGTGCTCAATTGTGACGGGGCTGGGGGCTCGTTAGGCTGGACTTCTGCCGCCGTCTTTCAAGGACTGCGAGGAGTTCATCGAGTGCAGCCTGATCAAGTTTGGCGATGTCATCTGCCAGCCTGTTGGCCAGTTCCGTGGCCCTGGAATTCAGGCCTGACGTGTCGATGGTGACACGCGGGTGGGAAATGCGGGCCAGCCTGACCACTTCCTCCGCATCGTCCCAGATCACATTGAAGAAGGAAATGATGCGCTGGATGAGATGCCAGCCTGGCCGTCCTCGTTTGCCGTGCTCGAGCGCGGAAAGATAGGCCGATGATACCCCGACCGCGTCGGCCATCTCCTTCAGGGTCACGCCGCGTTCGGCGCGCAGCTTCCGCATCCTGTCGCCAAAAGGTGTCATGTCTTCGCCCGGATCCGCCGCACACGAACGTAATAGGCGCCACCGCCACCATGTTTGGGGTGGGCGGGCTGGAACCCGGCGACTACTTGCCTGAACTCTGGTTCGTGAAACCATTCGGTCACAAGACGGCGCAGCCTGCCGGCCCGTTCCGGAGCATGGAAGTGACCGGCACCATGGAGCGTGTGGCGCGAGAACGGCGAGTCGCCCTTGCCGGTGATGACGAGGACGGTCCGAAGTCCCGTTGACTGGGCGGTTCGCAGGAAGCCCATGAGCCTGACCCGTGCCATCTCAACTCCAGTCCCGTGAAGATCGAGGCGGCCATCGATCTCCACCTGTCCTCGCGTCAGACGCTGTGTCGTACGGCGGTCGAGGCCCCCGATCTCCGGCGGCGGCTGGTTCCTATGGGCAGGGACTTGCACTGCTGGAACAGACGCCGGAAGTGTCTTTCTCGTGGCGGAGGGTATCCCCGCAGCCCGCGGCTGATGAGGGCTGTTACGGTGCAGCGGAATGACTGTCTTTGCTGTTTCGAGCCAGAGCGCAAAATCAGGGGGTTTCCGGCTCATGTTCGAAGCCCGAGTTCTTCGGCGACGGCACACGGAAGCAACACATACATGTCACCGGAGCTTTTCATCGGGCCGGCGATGCGTCCGGCAGAATCGCCGAAACCCCAGTAAACGTCACCCCTGGCAAGCCCCCTGATGGCGCTGCCTGTATCCTGAGCAATCAGCAGTTGCCGGAACCTCTCCATCGAACCCTCATCACCCGCCGGAACGTCAGCGTCCAACCACACAGGGGTACCAAGCGTCCAGAAACGACGGTCGACGGCAAGACTGCGCCGTGGGGTGAGTTGCACATCCTGGGCGCCCAGCGCGCCTAGCCCAGCATCCTCGAGTTGGGCGACCTGAAAGAAGATGAAGGATTGATTCTCCCACATCAGAGCCCGCGCTTCGGCGGGATTTTGAACCATCCACTCACGTATCGACTGCATCGACAGCTGCTCTCGCGACATAATGCCGCGGTCAGCAAGCACGGCGCCGATGCTGGTGTAAGGCAGACCTGACTTTGCGGCATAGCCAAGACGCATGATGCCGCCCTGGCGGAGCCGGATGCGCCCGGAACCCTGGATATGGATGAAGAAGGCATCAGCCCAGTCCCTGAGCCAGACGATTTCCAGGCCCCTGCCATCAAGCGCTCCTTGCTCAATCTCTCGCCGGGTGAAATAGGGACCGGGCTTTCCGCCGACCAGACGGCCGGCTGTCAGCCCATGACGCTGCCGCATTGCCTCCGGAAACGTAACAAGGTCGGCCGGGGGACGATAGACGGGCACACAGAACTCGCCTTCTGCCTTCAGACTGCCGACCACCTCCGGCTCAAAGTAGCCAGTAAACAAGCCCTCAGGCCGTTCCGGATCGCAGACCCGATAGGGCTGGAACTGGGTCTCGAAAAACTGGCGTGCCGGCGAAGCCGTCAAGGCTGCGCTGGCTACATCCCGCCATGCTTGCAGGTTACCGGCGAAGCGAGCCTGACAGTGACTGTCAGCAGTCAGATGAAGAATCGCCACGCAGGAGCGCCGCAATACGGCAAGAACCGCTTCATGATCATCGACTGCCCAGCCATCAAGCTGTGAGAAAGCCACGGCCTCAAGCGGGCTGTCCATGGGCGGCGCCGTTGGTCAGTCTGGAGCTTGCGTTGAAACCAGTTTCCAGTTGGGGTTTCGCGAAGTTATGTCGCGTTCAAATGTCCAGATGTCGGTAACTTCCCTGATCTGCCTCGGGTCGCCGTCGACAACATTGTCTTCTCTATCATAAGTCGCAGAGATGAGTTCGCTCACGAACTCCACAGTGACGTTCGCCTTTGAACCCGCGAGTTTAGCCGCCTTGATCGCCGCCTTGTCGATACCCACGAAACGTGAATCAACCCTCTGACCCTGCGCCTCACGCGAATCGATGGCCTGTGCGAACCCATCGAACGCGTCCTTGGAAAGAAGATTCTTTAGACCCGCCTTATCCCCCTTTGCGAACGCTTCGAGGATCATCTCGTAAGCAACCTTCGCTCCTTCGAGGAAGGACCGTGGCGAAAAACCAGGATCGCTCTCTGCCAAGCTTTCCAGACCTTCAGCCAAGGGAGAACCGGCGTCGGCAAATCCTTCCCATACCTTTGGACCAGTCTCCAGATCGCTGCCCGTTTCAGCTGAGGCTGGGGGGAGACGTACTACTATATCGC
>DAISVW010000033.1:10489-13075 GCA_036826695.1 Aestuariivirga sp. | reverse complement strand
CCTGACGCGGGTGGCGTCATCAATGGCGGTGTATTGGTAGCGTTTGATTGGCTTGGCAGGACGTTCTGCCGGTTGCGTCTTGGTCGAAAATGACCCAAACTGCACCGATCGTCCAGCTTTGGCCTAGCTCAAACCAAGGGAGAGCTACGCCGTAATGAAAGCGACATTGACGTTCCCGGTGAGCAGCGGGCCGACATCATGGTTTTGGTGGACCTGTGGTGCCATTCGCCGGGTCTCGGTCTTGCAAGAGTTGCCAAATCGCACAAACCTCGACCATGACAGGCCAGTTATCTCGTTAATGTCGGGTTGGATAAGGCAGCCACAATTGGAGAGAAAGAATGTCATCACGACGTGATCTTATCCGGGCCGTTCCTGCAGCGGGTGCGGCATTGGTGCTGGCCGAAGCGGCCGTACCGGACCGCGCGGCAGCGCAGGTGGCAGTGCCAGATCTGAACGGCTGGCATAGTCCTTCGCTCGTAGAGGCCACGGTGACAGGCCCAAATGGGGCCGTTACAACAAGGGCGGCGTTGAATGCCAACATCAAGCTGGGCGCGCTGGAAAAATCAGCCGTCGAGGTGGCGCCGGGGGTCTGGCTGTTGTCGGGTTGGGGCCTCGGGCACAGCATGGCCGTGCAGGCAGCCGAGGGCTGGATCATTGTGGACACCGGTGATTCCACCCGCGCGGCCAAAGAGATGCGCGCCAAGCTGGAGGAGGCGGTTGGTGGCAAGATCAAGGTGGCGGCGATCCTCTTGACGCATTGGCACTATGCCGATGGCACCGCCGCCTGGGTGGATGAGGGAGCGGAGGTCTGGGGGCATGAATGGCTGGATGCGAACCGCAATGCCTCGTCAGGGGTCAGCGTCAAGGCCGGATTCTATCAGGCGCGAGCGATGGCGCAGTTCGGGGTGCTGCACCCCACTGAAGGGCCGGACGCATTCCCCAATAAGATGGGTTTCACGCTGGACAAGCTCTTGGGCGCATCAAGCTATCAGCCGCCGACGCGGCTGTTCACACACGGCAAGATCGAAACCTTCACCATCGCCGGCGAAGAGGTGGAGGTTGCGCCGAACCGGTCGGATACGTCCGACAGCGTCGGTTTCTACTTTCCTGCCCGCCGGACATGGATCACCAATTTCATGGTACAGGGCTTCATCTTCAACATCTATACCCTGCGCGGCGGGCCGTTCCGCAACCCGCTGCCCTGGCTGGAAGACAACCGCTGGATCGAGCAGAAGGATGCCGAGGTGTTACTGGACCTGCATTCGGCCCCGCTGATCGGCGCCGAGAACGTGCGCGCGGCGGTGCAGCGCAGCATGGCGCAGGTTCAGATCATCCATGACCAGACCTTGCGGATGATCGCGCGAGGCATGGATGCGCGCGAGGCTGCCGAGGCGGTTTACATGCCCGCCGCACTGCGGGAGGGCTGGGAAACCTATGGTCAGGTCGAGAGCCACGTCCGGCAGATCTACAACGGCACGGTTGGTTGGTTCGGCAACGATGTCTATGAGATCAATCCACTGTCACTGCATGACGAGTCGGTGCGGATGGCGATGCTGGCAGGCGGCGTCGATCAGCTCCGCAAGGCGGCCAGCGACGCGGTGACCGCTGGCGGCATCGGCAACTGGCAATGGGCGCTGAAGCTGACCTCGGCCCTGCTACGGCTGGACCCGCAGGATGCGGAGGCACGGCAAACCCGTGCCGTGGCGGCGCGGGCCCTGGGCCAGCACACCAATTCTGCCAATGCGCGCGGGTTCTATATCACCGAGGCGTTGGAGATGGAGGGTGCGCTAACGGTCGCCGGCAAGCCGGTAACGATGGCGTTGGTCCGGGCAGGGGTGGGAACCCCAAGCAAGGCCGATCTGGTGGCCTCTCCGGCCAAGGTCAGTCTGGAGTTCTTGCGCTACATGGTCGATCCTGTGCAAGCGGAAGGCAAGACGGCCGAGTTCACTGTGGCGCTGGGCGGGGTTGATGCGACACACCGGGTGATCTTGCGCAACAGCGTGATGTTGGTGGAAGGCGCGGCGTCCAAGGCTAATCTGCATCTGCAACTAACGCCCGAAGATTTGGCCGATCTGATCCTTGGCAACCGCTCTTTTGCCACTCTCGATCCTGTGCTGGCCGATTTCGAAGCGTCGCTGGACCGCAGCCAGCTGCTGCTAATACCTGAAGGTATAGGCCAGAGCCTGGAAGATCCTCATGAACAGGAGCGGCTGACGGCATTGGGCGAACAATAGAACGCGCATGTTTGCATCTAGGGAGCGAATACAGCTGCGTGGCCTGCTGCCGGTTCCGTGGACAGGCACTTAGGCTAACCCAGCCTTCCTCTCGAACTCAATGGGGCTGGTATACCCGAGCGTCGAATGCCGGCGCTTGGGGTTGTAGAAGCACTCATTGTCATCGAACACATCGGCCTTGGCTTGTGCCCTTGTGCGATACGTCCTGCGTGCTGTTCGTTCCGTCTTGAGCGAGGAAAAGAAGCTTTCCATCGCAGCATTGTCCCAGACGTTGCCCGATCTGCTCATGGAACAGGAGACGCCATTGTCCGCCAGCAACAGCCGGAACGGCTCGCTGGTGTATTGGCTTCCC
>DAISVW010000033.1:0-10389 GCA_036826695.1 Aestuariivirga sp. | reverse complement strand
GTTGAAGCCCTCAGCCAGAACATCGTGCCAGATGCGCCGTGCTCCGTAGGTCCGGTCACTGGCCGTGAAGCTCCGCCGCATGACAGTCAGCAGCGCCCCGTCTTCCAGAGTCCTCTTGCTTGGAGACCGGTTCAGCCAGGCGTGGAAGCCCGGCCGTGACACATCCAGCGCCTTGCAGAGCCATGCCACCGGCCAGATCGAACGGTGCTTCGCGACGAAAGCGAACCTCACGTCACTTCCTTCGCGAAGTAGGCTGCGGCCTTTTTTAGGATGTCACGCTCCGCCTTCAGCTTCGCAACCTCCTTGCGCAGCCGGTCGATCTCCAGCTGCTCAGGCTTCATCTGCCCGAGGCCTGGAAACGCCTGCCTGGGATCAGAGCCGAACTCCTTCACCCACCGCCGCAACATGTTGACATTGATATCGAGGTCACGGGCTGCCTGGGCATATGAAACGCCGCGCTCCCGGACCAGGTTCACCGCCTCAAGCTTGAACTCGCGGCTGAACTTCCGTCTCGCCACTGGACACCTCCGGTTCCATTCAACACCTTAACTCGGTGTCCACCGAACCGGCAGCACGCCACTCTGGCGTGTTCCTCGATGCTTGCCCGGATCAAACAGCACATCAGCCCACGAACCACGATACGAGACGTTTACGGAGCATCGTGTCGATATGAATCAGAGCATCATGCTCAGCTACCTAAGCTCCTTGCAAGTGATCGCGTGGTCGTTCGGCTACGCGTTGACTGGTGAGACGTGAGTGTCTGTGTGCCGATGCGTTCGGAAAGTAATCTGGCTGCAGACTGAACGGCTTCTATGAGCCTCTTGCGATTGGGTGATTTAAGCCGTTGTTCCGGTACCGCAATGCTCAGCGCTGCTATGCATCGGCCCGCCGAGTCGAGCACCGGAGCTGCAATACAGCCGGCGTGTTCGTTGGTCTCGCCTATCTCGATAAAGTAGCCTTGTTCACGTGCCTTCTGGACCTGGCGAATGAATGCCCCATCGTCTGTTGTTGCTTTGCCAGTCGGAGATTCGCGCATGGTCGTACGCAACAGCTCTCTGAGCTGGCTTTCTGCGAGATCTGACACAATCAACCTCCCACCAGCACCCCAGTTTACGGGGACACGAGAGCCAACCCTGCTGACGATGCGGACTGGTTGTGTACCCTCTTCCTTTAGGAGTACTAACAGTGCATCCACATCAAGTACTGAGAGCTGTATAGTCTCCCCAGTGGTGTCACGCAGGCTCCTTACAATCGGCGCAGCTTCCCTGAGCAGATCGACCTTGTCTCTGTAGTCCATTCCCAACTCAAACAGCTTAGGCCCCAGGAAGATGCGGCGGTCAAGTGAAGCTGACAGCAGTCTGGCTCCGATCAGCTCACGCACGATCAAATAGGCGCTTGAACGCGGAATCCGCAATTCGGACGCTAACTCCGACACTCGCATCGGTTCACTCCGCCGCTGCAGGACTTCCAGTATTTTGATAGCGCGTTGAAGGCTGTTTGCGCCGGTTTCCATTCCCCGCTCGGTGGCATTAGCCTTGCCTCTTCTTTCGTCCATATCCAGTCCTCTTGTCTAATGGGCTGGACAATAGTATCACGTATTGCACAGTACAATACCCCGTGCTACGGATCTGAAGGTCAACAGCCGGAGTCAGGTTCGTGAATGCCACTCAGGAAGAATGGAGCAGGCCGAACGCATCGGAAATCCTTTCGAGGGCTGCGGACAGGACCCATCGGTTCGACTTTGGGGTGTGGTTCTGGGGAGATGCCATTGCATTCGACGGTCTGCTTGACGCGAGTGAACTTCTTGGCGACGATCGGCATGCGTCTTATTGCGGGCGCTTCATGGAGGTCTGGCTTAAACGCGCTTTCTCGTGGACCGACTATCTGGCGCCAGGCTTGGCCGCTTACCGCCTTGTGAACTCTGGGGCGATCCATTTTGCGCCCGCTCTGCAACGGCTTCTCGATTTCTATCTCAAGATCACGCCGCGGGGGGACAACGGGCTGCACTACTTCCGGCCCGATTTGCCTCAGTACCGGACAACTGTTCTCGTCGATTCACTCTACCATGTTCCTCCATTCGTCGCTGCCTGCGGGCAACATTTCCGAGAAAAGAAACTCTACGTCGAAGCGCTACATATCTGGAAAACACATGCGCGCGCCTTGGCTCTACCGGGAAAGCCGCTGCTTCATCACAACTACGACAGGGGAACGGGTCGCCTTCGCGGTTACGGCTGGGGTCGAGGTAACGGTTGGGCGCTATTGGGTCTTGTCGATCTCATTGAGCTTCTACCTGCTGATCTCGCTGCTGAGCCTGTCGCTGAGTTTAGCGCACTCTCGTCAGAGATAGTCCAGCTTCAGGACGAAAGTGGTTTTTGGCGCACACTGTTGCACGACCGTGAATCATACCTCGAAACATCCACAGCAGGTTTCTATGGGGCAGCTTTCTCCAAGGCAATTCGCCTCGGCATCCTGCCAGAAAGCTATAGGGAGTCCATTGAGGCTGCTTGGAAAGCATTGGTCTCCCGAATTGACGATGAGGGGGGAGCATTTGGAACCTCCGCGGTTACATGGGCTGCCAATCTGTTGGCGGAGGACTCGTCGCTGTATCGCGCAGCACCAACGGAAGTGAATGTCTGGGGACAAGGTGCTGCGCTCCGCTTTGCATCTGAGCGTATCCGCCTTCAATCAGTGAGCAAGTGAAGTGGCTGCAATAGAAAGAGTGGAAGTTATTCCGCTACGTGTTCCAACCAGCGATTTTGAGGATTGCGATGGCGCCGTAGAGACGGTTGTTGTGAGGCTCACGGATGACGCCGGCCGGACGGGTATAGGAGAAAGCGATGCGTCTCCTGAAGCCGTAAAGGCCTTCCTTGAGATGCCTACGGCCCATATGTGGGCGAAAAGAACGGTGGACATCATCAAGCACCGCGATCCTCTTGAAATCGCTGCTCTGTGGGAAGACATCTACCAGAGTACCATCTACTCCGGGCGCCGGGGCTTGGGGGATCACGCTATGTAGGCGGTCGCTATCGCTATTCATGACCTAGCCGGAAAAGTGGTTGGGGCTCCGGCCTACAAACTGATGGGAGGTGCCAGGCGGAACCAATTGCGCCCCTACTGCACGATCTATCCCGGTTTGCCTAAGGAACGTAACCTAAAACAGCTTCTGGACATTACAGAGCGGCAATTCACCCAAGCGTTATCTCTGGGTTTCCGCGCCGTGAAAATGGAAGTTCTCTACTATGATCTGGTAAGTGATGCAGAGCTCGTCGACGCTATTCGCAAAGGGCGCCGGATGCTCGGTGGCGAAATCACGATGATGCTGGACTTTGGTTACCGTTGGAATGACTGGCACGACGCCCTGTGGGTCTTGCGGCAGATAGAAGATTGCAACATCTACTTTGCGGAAGCGACCCTGCAGCACGATGATCTGGAGGGCCATTCAAAACTCGCGGCCCTCAGCCCCATCCGCATCTGTGGCGCGGAGTTCGCAGCCACCCGTTGGGAGATTCGCGAATGGGTCGAGCGGGGCAAGGTCGCGGTTGTGCAGCCTGACATCAGCAGGTGCGGCGGACTTACGGAGATACGCCGCATAGCCGACTACTGCGAGATGCAGGGTGTCCAAGTTATACCACATGGGTGGAAAACAGGAATTCTCGCAGCTGCCGGCCGTCACTTTCAGGCAGCATGCCCGAATGCGCCTTACTTCGAGTTCATTTCCCCTCATGTCTACGAATCGGCCTTGCGTGAGCATCTGGTGACGCCTGAGCCGTCGGTAGTGAATGGCCTCATGGAAATCCCTGAGGGAGCCGGACTGGGCGTTGACCTCAGTGAAGAGGTGATCGCAACCTACCGGTGCGACAGATGAGTTTAAGGCTGGCAGGCCTGCGGGATTTGGCGGCGAGCAGGCAGGCTCATTCAACAAGAAACGGTGCCGCATACCTTTTTAGTCAGAGGCGGTGACGCCTTCAAACAGGGAGAAACGACATGAAGATGAACTGGAGAACTGCATGCGTCGTATCATTGCTGCTCGCCTCGGCGTCGGCAAATACCGCCGCTGCGCAGGACGGCAAGTGCCTTCGGGTGGTGGGGCCAGACTGGGCCTCCGAGCAGCAGTCGGTCGATCCGTTGATCAACAACAACGTGGCGGACGTCATGCGCCTGACGACGATCTACGAGAAACTCGTCGATCTTGACAACGGCTATCAGCCTGTTCCGGTGCTCGCGGAAAGCTGGAAGACCGAACAGGACGGGCTCGTTTGGATCTTCAATCTGCGTAAGGGCGTCAAGTGGCATGACGGCCGCGATTTCACCGCCAAGGACGTGATCTGGACCTTCAAGCGGGTTCTCGACCCCAAGCTAGACTCCGGCGCCGCCGCTACGCTCAACATGATCGATACCGCGCAGATCGTCGCCGTTGACGATCACACCGTGAAGTTCACGCTGAAGGCCCCGACGATCGAGTTTCCGATCCTCATCAGCAACAAGTACACGGCGCTGGTGCCGGATGGCATGAACCGCGAGGATATGCAGAAGAAGCCAGTTGGCACAGGCCCTTATATGGTAGATGCCTTCACGCCAGGGCCCAACTTCGTTGCCAAGCGGAATTCCGCCTATTGGCGCGCCGGTCTGCCGAAAGCCGAGTGCATTGAACTCAGCGGCATCACCGAAGCGGTCTCGCGTGTTGCCGCCCTGCAAAGCGGTCAGGCGGATCTGCTCACGTTCCTCGAGCCCACGGCAAGTGTCTCGCTGGCCGCCGATCCGGGCGTGACCCTGCTCAAGTCGCCCGGCGGCTCCGTCATGACGCTGTCGATGTGGGTGGATACGCCACCCTTCGACAAGCTTCAGGTGCGCCAGGCCATGAAGCTTGTGATCGACCGTCAGAAATTCGTGGACGCGGCGCTGCTGGGTATTGGGGCGCCGGGCAACGACAATCCCGTGCCGCCCAGTTCACCGGACGCATTTCGATCAGACATCATCCAGCGTGACGTAGAGAAGGCCAAGGCATTGCTGGCGGAAGCTGGTTATCCCGACGGCCTGACCGTTGATCTCTACACATCCGACTCGATAGCGGCGATGGTGCCGATCGCACAACTCTACCAGCAGATGGCCGCTGATGCCGGTATCAAGGTCAACATCATCATGGCTCCGGCAGACTCCTACTGGAACGAGGTGTGGTTGAAGCGTCCGTTCTTGACATCTTCATGGGGTGGCCGTCCCACGTCAGAAGCCTTGAGTATCGCCTACCTCAGCAATACTCAGTTTCCCGAAACTCGCTGGGCGCGGCCCGACTTTGACGCATTGATCGTGAAAGCCAACGCCACCGTCGATCCGGAGGCGAGACGGAAGCTGTTCCAGGAGGCGCAAAGGCTACTTGCCGAGGAGGGGGGCGTGATTGTTCCGGCCTTCGCGTCGACGGCTGTGGCGCTGCGCAAGGGATGCAGCGGCTACGAGCCGAACAACAATGTCGTCAACAATGACTTCAGCGGCTTCCACTGCGAGTGATTATAAGTGACTGTGGGCGGGCGCCAGTCTGGCGTCCGCCCACACGACATCCTGGGGAAGCCAGATGATAGCCCGACTCGTGCTGGTGCGCCTGGTAACGGCGGCAGTGACCCTGCTGATCATCTCGGCGATCGTGTTCTTCACCGTCGAGGCGCTGCCGGGAGACGTAGCGACGAGTGTGCTCGGGCAGTTTGCCAGCGAGACGGCGCGACAGGCGTTGCGCGAACAGCTTAATCTCGACCTGCCCGCAGTCGAACGCTATTTCATCTGGCTTGGAAACATTCTGAGTGGGGATCTCGGCGAGTCGCTTGGTAGCCGTCGGCCGATAGGCGAGATCCTGTGGCCGCGGGTATTCAACACGCTCATGCTTTCGGCCGCGGCGCTGCTGATCTATCTGCCTCTGGCCGTCGTGCCGGCGATGGCCCAGGCGGTCTACCGTGGCAAGACCGCCGATCAGGCGGTATCGGTGCTGATGCTTGGTCTTGCGTCGATACCAGACTTCCTGCTCGCCCTGCTTCTGTTGCTGCTGTTTGTTGTCGTGCTGCCGCTGCTGCCTGCCGTTTCGATGGTCAATGAGACGACGACCGTTTCCGGATGGCTGCGGGCCCTCGTGCTTCCTGCCCTCACCCTGGCGGTGATTATGGCTGTTTATGCCCAGCGGATCCTGCGGGACAATCTGATCGAGGTGCTTGAGGCACCTCATGTTCTGATGGCGCGGCTCCGCGGACTTCCGGAGTGGCGGGTTCTGTGGATTCACGCCCTGCCGAATGCCGCCGTTCCACTGCTCAATGTCACCGCACTGAACATCACCTACCTCGCAGGTGGCGTCGTTGTCGTCGAGAAAGTCTTTGGTTTTCCAGGTTTTGGCAGCCTGTTGATCGATGCCATACGCTTCCGTGACGTTCCGCTCATCGAGGTCATGGTGCTCCTCGCGTCGAGCGTCTATGTGATTGCAAATCTGTTGGCCGACATCGGTGCCCTGCTGCTCATTCCAAAGTTGAGGACCCGGTCGCTATGAGCAGCGTGGAACCCGGCCTGAAGCCGTCAAGCCGCCTCGTGATGTTCTGGCGCTCGGCTCCGGCGAGCCTCAAGTTCGGCTTGGTTCTCCTCGGGCTTCACCTCGCTGCTGCCGCGGTCGGTCCCTTGGTCGCGCCTTATGGATACGCGGAAATCGGTGTCGGCATGCCTCTTTCGGGCATGAGCCCTGGCCATCCCATGGGCGTGGACCAGCTTGGCCGGGACGTGTTCAGCCGCGTGCTCTACGGATCGCATATCGTCATATTGCTGTCGCTTTCGGGCACCGCCCTCGGCCTCATCGTCGGATCCCTGGTTGGGCTGACCTCGGCTTATGCGGGCGGTCTTGTCGACGAGGTCCTCCAGCGGCTTATCGAGGCGCTGGTGTCAATTCCCTATATCGTTCTCGGGCTTCTCGCCGTGTATGCGCTTGGGCCGGCGCTTGCTGGCCGGCCGGAGCTATTGGTTTTCGTGATCGCAA
This sequence comes from Aestuariivirga sp., assembly GCA_036826695.1. Taxonomy (GTDB): domain Bacteria; phylum Pseudomonadota; class Alphaproteobacteria; order Rhizobiales; family Aestuariivirgaceae; genus Aestuariivirga. The sequence continues at coordinate 3,392 of DAISVW010000033.1, read as the reverse complement.
TCATCTACTGGCCCCGTATTGCCCGTATCGCGCGCGCCGCCGCACTTGATATTGTAACGCGTGACTATGTTGTGGCTGCCAGACTCAGAGGTGACTCTGCGTGGACGATCGTCCGCCGCGACCTGGCGCCCAATACGGCCTCAACGCTGATGGTCGAGTTTGCGTTGCGCACCGGCTACGCTCCGGCGCTGATTGCCGCCTTCGGCTTTCTGGGATTTGGCGTCCAGCCGCCATTACCGGAATGGGGGCTCATGATCAGCGAGAACCGGAGCCTCATTCTGATCTCGCCAGTGACGGTGCTGGGACCGGGATTGGCGCTGGCCACGCTGGTGATCGCCATCAACATCACCGCTGAAGGCCTGGCTCGGCTTTCCGGCTATCAACCTGACGTCACGGGCAGATAGAGGGGAAGCCCGGCGGTGATCACGGTTGACAATCTCACGGTGGACTACAGCTCGGCAGGCCGGGCCGTGCGGGCTGTATCGGGGGTGAGTTTCCAGGTATCGCCCTCGGAGGTCTTCGGTCTGGTGGGCGAGTCCGGATCCGGAAAATCCACAGTGGCGATGGCGTTGCTTGGCCACATGGCGCCTTCAGCCCAACTTGTCACAGGTCGTGTCCTTGTTGACGGAACCGATATCTTGTCTCTTCCCAGGCGAGGCCTCGCCTCGTTGCGGGGGGCGCGGATTGGGCTGGTGCCTCAGAACCCGGGTATGGCGTTCGCGCCGCATCTGCGGCTCGGGAATCAGTTTGCCGAGCTGCTCCTTTGCCATGGCGCCGCGCAAGACCGCGGATCGGCCGCGCGCCTCGCGGAAGCGGAGCTTGAGAAGGTTGGCCTTTCGCAGCCGGCGTTGATCCTGCAGCGATATCCGCATGAACTGTCGGGCGGCCAACAGCAAAGGGTCTGCATCGCGATGGCGCTGGCGTTGCGTCCAGCTTTTCTGGTGTTGGACGAACCCACTACGGGCCTCGATGCCACCACACAGGCGAGGATTATCGATCTCCTCAAGGAGCTGAGAAGCGAATTCAACATCGGGATGCTCTACGTGACTCACGATCTGGCGCTGCTGTCGCAAATCGCCGATCGCGTCGGTGTGATGTATGCTGGGAGGCTGGTGGAACTCGCGCCGGTGTCCCGGGTCTTCACGCAACCGCGCCATCCCTATTCGAGGGGCCTCGTCGCATCCATGCCATCGGTGGACGACGCGAGGCCATCGGAAACGCCGTTGCGGGGTGTTCTAGACCGTGGGAACTTGCCGCCAGGCTGCCCTTTTTCGCCGCGCTGTGATTTCGCCGACCTGGAATGTGGGAACACGGAGCAGGCGCTGGAACCTGCCGGGGCCGATCACCTGGTGGCATGCTGGAAGTGGCGTCAGTCTGGCGCGGATAGGCGCCCAGCCGCCACAGTTTCCGGTTCGAGCCGCAAAGTCGAGGCAGCGACGGCCGAACCGCTGATCGAACTCAGGGACGTGACCCTTGGCTATCGCCCGCGGTCTTGGTGGCGGATGCTGGTTCCGCAGCGCGATGCGCCTGTCGTCAGGAACATCGACCTCAGCATCAACGCCGGCGAGATCTTCGCGCTGGTGGGCGAATCGGGAAGTGGAAAGTCGACCATCGCCCGGGCGATTGCCGGCCTGATGCCTCGTGTTTCCGGTCAGCTGCGCTTCTCCGGTAAGGACATGGCAGCGCGACTGGATCGCCGGCAGATCCCGGAAAAACGTCAGATACAGTATGTGTTTCAGAATCCGGATGCGTCGCTCAATCCGCGGGAAACGGTTGAAGACGCGATCGGCCGGCCGGTCCGGCTTTATTTCGACCTCGGCAGCAAGGAATTGAATGCCAGGGTCTCCGCTGCCATCGCCGGGGTCCGGCTGGACCCGGCCTATGGGCGCCGCTACCCCGGTCAGTTGTCGGGGGGCGAGCGGCAACGCGTTGCAATCGCGCGCGCCATCGTGGCGGAACCCCGCCTGATCCTGTGTGACGAGGTGCTGTCGGCGCTCGATGTGTCTGTCCAGGCCAGCATTATCCATCTACTCTCTGCGTTGCGGCGTGACACCGGGGTGGCGATGCTGTTCATCAGTCATGATCTTTCGGTTGTCCGGGCCCTGGCTGACCGGACCGGAGTCCTGTTCCGCGGCACGCTCGTCGAGGTCGGAAGCACAGAGAGCCTGTTCGAGCCGCCATTTCATCCTTATACAGAGGAGCTTCTCCTGGCGGCACCCTCCTTGCTCGCACGGAGCCGGAGCCTGCCCAGGTCTGTCGATAGACCCGCGAGGCCCACGGGATGCGCCTATGCGTCTCGATGCCGTTTTCATGCCGGCGCCATTTGTGACGACAAACCGCCACCATGGCGGGTGGCGAAGCAAGGACACGCGATAAGGTGCCACATCGAACTCACCGAATTGGCCGAGAAGATTCCCTCTGCCGCCGCCGCCAGACCGGCAGCGCATCAGCCCTAGATGTCGACGATCCCGCAATTATGAAACAACGGAGCAACCTGAGATGTCCGATACTCTGAGCGAGCGGCTTGAACGCTGCTATACGGCGGCCGTTCACGATGTGATGAGGCTTCATGGCCTCGACCGTTTCGTGCTGCCGTGGGATATCAAGGCGCTTTCGCCCGGCAAGACCTTGGCGGGTCCGGCCTTCACGTTCCGGGGGCGCCGGGCTCAAGGCATCAAGCCTCACGACACCTATCTTGCATGGACCCAGTTCCTCGGCGACATTCCAGCAGGATCAGTAGGCGTCTGCCAGCCGAACGATGACAAGCTGGCGCATATGGGCGAGCTCTCTGCCGAAACGCTGAAGCACCGCGGCGTCAAGTGTTACGTGGTGGACGGCGGGTGCCGTGACGTGTCCTTCGTCCGGCGGATCGGGTTTCCCGTATGGTGCCGCTATGCCACGCCGGCGGACATCGTGGGCAACTGGCTGCCGGAAGGCTTTGGGGAGCCGGTCACGATCGGCGATGTGGTGGTCAACAACGGCGACTACATACTAGCTGATGACGATGGCGTCGTGTCAATTCCTTCCGGACGGGTTGAGGAAATAACTGCGCAAACGGAAACGCTGATGGAGCGTGAGAATCTGGTGCGTGAAGCCATTCTCGCGGGCGTGCATCCGAGGGACGCATATCTCAGATATGGCAAGTTCTGAGGAACCCGATGGGCATCGACACGGCAATCCGTACAGGCGGCAGGCGAGGGAGCCCATGAGGATCACCGACATCGAAGTCATCGAATTGCGGGTGCCCGGCTGGACCGGGGAAACCTTCGATGGCTCCTATGACAACTGCCTGGTGCTCGTCCACACCGACGAGGGGCTGACCGGCATCGCCGAAGTGGACAGCGTGCCCTCGGTCATCCGGGCCATCATCGACGCGCCGCGCTCGCACACCC
>DAISVW010000032.1:0-13504 GCA_036826695.1 Aestuariivirga sp. | reverse complement strand
GTATTCGTCAACCACGATCTGCCGAAAGGCACGCTCACCCACCGCAACGCCCGCGTCGATCCCGCGAAGATCACCCGGACGGCGCTGATGACCATCGAGGGCGAGCGCGACGATATCTCCGGCGTCGGGCAGACCGAGGCCGCGCAGGACCTGTGCCCAGACCTGCCGGCCGGCAAGAAACTGCACTACCTGCAGCCCGAGGTCGGCCATTATGGCGTGTTCAACGGCTCGCGGTACCGCAAGGAGATCGTGCCGCGCATCGTCGCTTTCGTGAACAGGAATGCCAATGATCCGGCTGCCAGCAAGCCTCAGCCGCGCCATCGCCCCGGGACCGCTTGAACCTTCGATCCTGACGGCCGGCGGCGAAACCCTCAGCGTGGTGTTCCGCCGCCACGCCCAGGCGCGCCGCCTGGTGCTGCGGCTCGACGCCAGCGGGTCAGGCGTACTTGTGACTGTCCCCATGGGCATTTCACGCGCGCGCGCTCTGGAATTCGGCGAGCGCTCGTCCAGCTGGATCGAGCGCCAGCTCACCGTGCGTGGCAGCCCGATCCGCCTCGAACCGGGGCACGTGGTGCCATTGCGCGGCGTCGGCCATGAAATCCGCGAAGCCGGAAGCCTGCGCGGCCTGGTGATGGCCGATCCCGTGGGCCGCGTCATCACCGTTCCCGGCGAAGCACCGCATCTGCGCCGGCGGCTCCTTGCCTTCCTCCAGGCGGAGGCACGCGATGCTCTGAAGCGGGCATCCGAGAAATACGCGGCGCTGATGGAGGTGAACTTCCGCCGCATCACGCTGCGCGACCAGCGGAGCCGCTGGGGCTCCTGCTCGGCGAGCGGTGATCTTTCCTATTCCTGGCGTCTCATTCTGACGCCCGGCTATGTGCTGGACTATGTGGCCGCGCATGAGGTGGCACATCTCCGCCATCTCAACCACGGCGCTGGCTTCTGGCGGCTGGTGCTGAGCCATTGCCCCGCCGCGGCGCGGGCCAGGAACTGGCTCAGGCACAACGGACAGGACGTCCACCGCGTTCTCGTGTGACCCTCAGTACTGTTCCTGCGCCCGCTGCATCCGTTCGAAGGCGGTGAGCCGCTCCTTGCCGGATTCTTTCGGCGATCCTCCGAACAGCCTCTCGAAGAATCCTTTCCTCTCTTGCTGCGATGGCGGCACCGGTTCCTCGGCGGCGCCCTGATCATAGACGGAACTCGAGATCGACGGCTGCTCCACCGACGCAACCAGTGCCTCGCCCGGCAACGGCCGGGGCGTCAGGCCGCGATGGGCGGGTTCCATCACTTCGCGCCAGATCGCCGCCGGCAGAAGCCCGCCCGTCACTTTCTTCATGGGAGAATTGTCGTCGTTGCCAACCCAGACGCCCGCGATGAACTCGCTGGTGTAGCCGATGAACCAGGCATCGCGGTAATCCTGGCTGGTGCCGGTCTTGCCGGCGATGTCGAAGTCCGGAAAGGCGGCGCGGTTGCCGGTGCCCTCGGTCACCACGAGCCGCATCATGCGGTTCATGCCATAGAGGTCATTGTCGCTGATCGCCTTTGGAAAGCCCGAGCCGTTCCGCTCATAGACCACGCGGCCATCGCGCGTCAGCACGCGGGTCACCGCATAGGGTGTCACCGGATAGCCGCCGTTGGAAAACGGCACGAAGGCTGATGTCAGCTCGAGCAGCGTCACTTCCGATGTGCCAAGCGCGATCGATGCGTCCTCGCTCAGCCGCGAGGTGATGCCGAGGCGGTGCGCCACCGCCGCCACCGCGGCGGGGCCCACCTGCATGGCGAGCCTGGCGGCCACCGTGTTGAGCGACAGCGCCAGCGCGGTCTCCAGCGATACGCTGCCCAGATACTTCCTGCGGTAGTTTTCCGGTTGCCAGTTGCCGATGCGGATCGGCTCGTCAACCTCCCGGGTCTCGGGCGTCAGTCCGCGCTCCAGCGCGGCGAGGAACACGAAAGGCTTGAAGGCAGAGCCTGGCTGGCGCTTGGCCTTGGCGGCGCGGTTGAACTGGCTTCGCTTGTAGGATGTGCCGCCGACCATGGCGAGCACCGCGCCAGACCCGTCCATCACCACCATGGCGCCTTGCGACGCGCCGAGCTTCGCGCCCTCGCCGCCGAGTTCCTTGTTGATCGCCAGTTCGGCCTGCGCCTGGATGGCCGGATCAATGGTGGTTTCGACGACCAGCGACTGCTGGTAGTCCTTGACGAATTCAGGAAGCTGCTCGGCCACCCAGTCGACCACGAAATACTTGGCAGAGACATAGGACGGTGTCCTCGCTTCCGCCGGCCGCTCGATGGCCGCGGCTGCCTCGTCGGCAGAGATGAAACCCTCCCCAGCCATGCTCCGTAGCACCAGTTTCGCACGTTCGGCCGCGGCTTCAGGATTGGACACCGGGTTGGCCGCGCTGGGGGCCGTGACCACCCCCGCCAGCGTCGCGGCCTCGGCGAGGGTCAGCTCTGAGGCAGACTTCTGGTAATAGACTTGCGCCGCCTTCTCGATCCCCGTCGCGCCAGCGCCGAAATAGACGCGGTTGAGATAAAGCTGAAGAATTTCGTCCTTCGTCAAATGGCGCTCGAGCCAGACCGCCAGCACGGCCTCCTGCAGTTTGCGCTGGAGCGTGCGGTCGGGCGACAGGAACAGGTTCTTGGCCAGCTGCTGGGTGATGGTCGAGCCGCCCTGCACCAGCCGGCCAGCCCGGTAGTTCGAATACATGGCGCGCAGCAAGCCCAGCGGATCGACGCCGAAATGGCTGCGAAAGCGGCGGTCCTCGATGGCGATCAGGGCATTGGGCACATAGTCCGGCAGATCGGCGAGCCGTGCCTCGTCGCCACTGAACGAGCCTTGCTCCGCCAGAACGGTGCCGTCCGAGGCGAGGATCATCACACCCGGCTCGCGCTGCGGAACCTGCAGCACGCCCTGCCGCTCCAGCGATGACCACACCGCGCCGAACAGCGCCGCAAGGCCAACCAGGCCAACCACGGCAAGCGTGAGCGAAAAACGGATCAGCGCCCAGACGAAGGAGCGGCGGCGGGGTCTTGCCGGTTTGGGACTGGCACGTCCGGCCTTGCGGCGCGGCTCGCCGGAAAACAGCTGCGGCTCGTGGCGCTCAGATTTGCCGTTTCGCTTGTTCGACAGGCGCATGCCCCCTTGCTCAAGGGCCTCAGGCACTGGCAGCGGTGAATGGACGTCTGGTGAAGCAGTGCCTCGGGCCCGTCGCGTCATTCCCCCAAAATCATGGTGCAATCATGACTGGCGTTGATGCCGTCACATCGTCGCACCGATGTGCCAGGGCACATATTCATTGTCGCCATAGCCCAATTCCTCGGACTTGGTGCGCTGGCCCGACGCCACCTTCAGCATCAGATCGAAAATCTGCTGGCCCTTTTCCTCGATCGACACGCCATCGAGAATGTCGCCACAGTTGATGTCCATGTCGTCGATCATGCGATTGTAGATGTCGGTATTGGTGGCGAGCTTGATCGACGGCACCGGCTTGCAGCCATAGGCGGAGCCGCGGCCCGTGGTGAAACACAGGAGATTGGCGCCGCCCGCCACCTGGCCGGTGGCCGCCACGGGGTCATAACCCGGCGTGTCCATGAACACGAAGCCCTTGCCGGTCACCGGCTCGGCATAGTTGTAGACATGCCGCAGCGTGGTGGTTCCGCCCTTGGCGGCGGCCCCCAGCGACTTTTCGAGAATGGTGGTGAGCCCGCCCAGCTTGTTGCCGGGCGACGGGTTGTTGTTCATCTCCATGTTGTTGCGGCGGGTATATTCCTCCCACCACTTGATGATGCCGACCAGCTTCTCGCCAACCTCGCGGCTGGCGGCGCGCCGGGTGAGCAAATGCTCGGCGCCATAGATCTCGGGCGTCTCCGAAAGAATGCCAGTGCCGCCGTGCCGCACCAGAATGTCGACGGCGGCCCCCAGGGCCGGATTTGCGGTGATGCCGGAATAGCCGTCAGAACCGCCGCATTGCAGCGCCACGATCAGCTCGGAGGCATGGCAGGTCTCGCGCCTCACGGCGTTCACATGGGGCAGCATTTCACGGATCGCGGCGACGCCGGCAGCCACGGTCTTGCGTGTGCCGCCGGTTTCCTGGATCGTCATGGTCCGGAAGGTTTCACTCTCGGTAACGCCATAGGCCTCCTTGAAGCGCGGAATCTGGAAGCCCTCGCAGCCCAGCCCCACCATCAAGACGCCACCCATGTTCGGGTTGGTGGCGTAGCCCCAGGCGGTGCGCTTGAGGATATCGAAGATCACGCCGCGGTAATCGACGACGCAGCCATTGTCCATCTTCAGCGCCACCACGCCGTCGATGTTGGGATAGTCCGCCAGCATGCCGGAGCGCTTCACCTCCTCGGCGATGAAGCCGGCCACCGTGGCCGAACAATTCACCGAGGTCAGCACGCCGATGTAGTTGCGGGTGCCGACCTTGCCGTTGGGGCGGCGGATACCCTGGAATGTGGCCTGCTGGCCGAGCGGCAGAACATCCTCGGGCCTGGCATCCTGCGCGAAGGCATAATCGCGGTCGAAGTCCTGCATGCCGGTATTGTGCTCATGAACCCAGCAACCCCTGGGAACGTCCTGCTTCGCGAAGCCGATGATCTGGCCAAACTTGCGGACGGGCTCGCCGGCGCGGATATCGGCCGCCGCCATCTTGTGGCCCTTGCCGATGCGGTCGAGCGCCGTGATGTCTTCAGGCGCGACGCTGCCCTTGTCGACCGTATCGATGGCAACGAGAACATTGTCGGCCGGTGACAGGCGGAGCATGCGGGGCCGTTTCGGAACGCTGGCAATCATCGTGTTTCTCGCTTCTCTCTTGCGGAGCTTCTCCGCTTCGTGAATACAATGATCATGTTAGCATGCCGCAAAGAGCCGTCACGCCCGATTTCGCGGGCGCCAGCCGGGCCCGGCAGCAAGCCGCACCGCAGAAATGGGGAGGCAGTCGAACATGAAAAAACGAAATTTACAGGCGCCCAAGAGGCAACCCATCGGCTTCACCGAGCTGGGCTTCGGCGCGGCGCCCATTGCCAATCTCTACCGCGCCGTCGATCCGGAAGAGGCGCAGGCCACGCTCGAAGCAGCATGGAAGGCCGGCATCCGCTATTTCGACACCGCGCCGCTCTATGGCCTCGGCCTGTCGGAGACCCGGCTCACCCGCTTCCTCTATGGCCGCCAGCGCACGGAATAAGTGCTGTCGACCAAGGTCGGCCGCCTGCTCGACGTCTGCCCGCCGAAGGAGCGCACCGGCATCGGCAAGTTCTTCGACACGCCATCGCGCAAGGAGCGCTATGACTACAGCTATGACGGTTTCATGCGGTCGATCGAATTCTCGCTGGAACGCCTCGGCATCGATTCGATTGATGTGATTTTCGTCCATGACGTGGACATCTTCACCCACAAGACGGCGGAGGCGCGCGACGCGCATGTGCGGACCATCCTCAAGAGCGGCTTCAAGGCGCTGGCCAGGCTCCGGGACGAGAAGGTCATCAAGGCGATCGGCGCCGGCGTCAATGAATGGCAGGTCTGCGAAACCCTGGCCAGGGCGGCAAGCTTCGATCTCTTCCTGCTCGCCGGGCGCTACACGCTGCTCGAACAGGAAGCGCTCGAGAGTTTCCTGCCGCTGTGCCAGGAAAAAGGCATCGGCATCGTGCTGGGCGGGCCTTACACCTCGGGCCTTCTGGCCACCGGACCGAAGCCCGGCGCGTGGTACAACTATTCGAAAGCGCCGAAAGCCATCCGCGACCGGGTGGCGAAGATCGAGGCGGTGTGCAAGCGGCATAAGGTGAAGCTGGCTGAAGCGGCGCTGCGCTTCCCCATGCATCATCCGCAGGTGGTGAGCGTCATTCCCGGCGGCGTCAGCGCCAGGGAAGTGGCGCTCAACGTGGCCACCCTCGACGCCAGCATCCCCAAGGCCCTGTGGCAGGATCTGAAAGCCCAGGGCCTCATGCATCCCGGCGCGCCGGTTCCGCGGTGAAGACGGCCATCCTCGGTTCCGGCCTGATCGGCCGGTCATGGGCCATGGTGTGCGCCCGCGGCGGCCATGAGGTGCGCCTGTGGGACCAGGACCCGGCACAGGTCGAGAAAGCGCTCGCCCACATTGTCCGCACGCTGCCGGACATGGCGGAGGCCGGGCTGATCGACGCGCCGGAGACGGTCCGTACGCGAATCCGTGGCGCGGCGGCTCTTGCCGAGGCGGTTGGCGGCGTCGGCTTCGTTCAGGAAAACATCGCTGAGCGCGCCGAGCCAAAACGGGCCTTGTTCGCGGAGGTTGAGCGGCTGGCGCCTGCCGATGCGATCCTGTCCAGCTCGACCTCGGCGATCATGCCATCGATCATCTTCGAAGACTTGCAAAGCCGCGCCCGCTGCCTCGTCGCCCATCCCCTGAACCCGCCGCATCTGGCGCCGATCGTCGAACTCTGCGGCGGCGGCTTCACCGCGCCGGACACCATCGCCGCCGCCCGCCAGTTCATGACAGGCTGCGGCATGGTGCCGATCACCGTGAAGCGCGAGATCGAGGGCTTCATCCTCAACCGCCTGCAGCTTGCGGTGCTGAACGAGGCGTTCCGCCTGATCGCCGAGGATTATGTGACGCCCGAGGACCTCGACAAGACGGTGACGGATGGCCTCGCCCTGCGCTGGAGCTTCATGGGACCGATCGAGACCATCGATCTCAACGCGCCGCAGGGCGTTGCCGACTATCTGGCCCGCTACGGCGCCATGATCCGCCGCATCGGCGACAGCCAGGCGGCGGCAAAACCATGGCCGGATGACATCGCCGCATCGCTTGACGCGGCGCGCCGCGCCGAGGTTCCCCGCGACAAGCTCGACACCACCACCGCCTGGCGCGACCGCCGCATGATGGCGCTCGCCGTCCACAAGCGGAACGCGGAGAAGAAGCGCTGACAGCTCCGCTCAGCCGGCGGCGATCAGCCCGGCGATGGCATCGGGGTTTCGCCAATGCGGCAGGTGACCCGCACCTTCCAGCACATGCACCGCCACGTTGAACGGCATGTTGAGCGCATGCCGGGCCGGGATCACCTGGTCATCGCGCATGAACACCGCGCGCACCGGCACGACCGCCTTGCCGAGCGCGGCGAGGATCGACAGCTTCTGCTGGCCGTCCTCCGCCAGCTCGCCCGCGATGGCGCGGAGCTGCGTGCCGTTTTCAGCGATCTGACCAGCCAGCGCAGCCTGGGATTCAGCCGGGATGGTCTCGCCCAGAAAGCCCGCGGCGCGATCGATGCCGCCCGTCAGCATGGCGGTGAGAAACGCGGCATTGATCTCCTCGCCGCAGCCCGCCGGGGCCAGCAGGGTGAGCGACAGCGCCCGGTCGAGCAGATGCGCGGCCACCACCGCGCCGAAGGAATGGCCGAGTATGTGGAGATTGACCGGCGGCAGCGCCGCGCGGATGGCCGCGGCCATCGCCTACGACGATGCGGCCGCACATTAGGTGGCCCCATGCCCGGGCAGGTCCGCCGCCATCACCCGGTATCCCCTGGCCGCCAGCTTGCGCCCCAGCGTGGTGAAGCTCTGCGAATCGGCGAACAGCCCATGCAGCAGCAGAACCAGGCCCTGTTGCTGGCCCTGCGCGGGCCATTCACGGAAGAAGATCCGGCCAAGAGGGGTTTCCGCATGATAGGTGGCGCGCAGCGGGCGGCGGGCCTCCGCCACATCGGCGCGGGTCACCCGGCCGTTGCGCCCGGTGCCGCGCAGCCCCGCGATCTCAATCCCCGCCCGGCGGGCCGCGGCGCGGGCCGCGGTCGAAGCGCGCGGCCGCGACCCCGCCACGCGCGGCGCGCGCTGGATGGCTGGCGTTGCCACAGCAACCGCCGGAGCAGCAGCGGTGGCGGGCCGCTTTGCCTCAGCCACCGCCTCACCCTCGATTTCGATCCGGGCGATGGCGCTTTCCACCGCCACCATCTGGTCGCTGGCCACCAGCCATTCGACGATCACGCCGTCCTGAAGTGCCGGCACTTCCACGGTGGTCTTGTCGCTTTCCACTTCGAGCAGCGTTTCGCCGCGCCGGAAGGCCTCACCCGGCTTCTTGAGGATCACCCCGATGCGGCCTTCCTCCATGGTCTCCCCCAGGCGGGGGAGCGGCATCTCGATCACGCGGCCCATGACGGGGCAACCCTCTTGACCAGCCAGAGCGCGGTTTCCGAAATCAGCTGCGGCGTCGGCACGGCGCCACGCTCGAGGCCGGGCGACACCGGAATCGGAATATCCTCGCCGGCCACCCGCAGCACCGGCTCTTCGAGATAATCAAAGCAGCGCTCCGAAATGCGCGCCGAAAGCTCGGCGGCGAAGCCCGAAGTCAGCACCGACTCGGTCACCACCATGGCGCGGCCGGTCTTCATCACCGAGGCGATGAAGGTCGCGTCATCGAGCGGATTGAGGCAGCGCACATCGACGACTTCCGCCGAAACGCCGGACTGGGCCAGCGTCTCGGCCGCGGCCAGCGATTCGAACAGCATCTTGGAATAGGTGACGATGGTGACGTCGCTTCCCTCGCGGCGGACCAGCGACTTGCCCCAGGCGCCATCGGGCTTGTCCGGGTCCATCTCGCCTTTGCGCACATAGAGCCCCTTGTGCTCGATGAACATCACCGGATCGGGGCAGGTGAGCGCCATGCGCAGCAGGTGATAGGCATCGTTGACGGTGGCCGGCATGACGACGCGCAGGCCCGGAATATGGGTGAACCAGGATTCGAGCGATTGCGAATGCTGGGCAGCACCCGAGCGCCCGGTTCCGCCCTGCATGCGCAGCACCATCGGAACACCGATCTGGCCGCCGAACATATAGCGGCTCTTGGCGGCCTGGTTGGCCACCTGGTCCATGGTGAGGCCGGCAAAATCGATATACATGAGCTCGGCCACGGGGCGCGAGCCGGTCATGGCGGCGCCCACCGCGGCGCCGACGATTCCCGCCTCGGCGATCGGCGTATCGATCACCCGGTGTTCGCCAAACATCTCGAGCAGGCCCTTGGTGACGCCATAGGCGCCGCCATAGCGGCCCACTTCCTCGCCCATCACAAAGATCGACGGATCGGCGGTCATCGCATCGATCAGCGCCTGGCGCAGCGCCTCGCGGTAGGTGGTTTCGACGGCGGCCATCAGTGCGATTCTCCCAGTATCATCGACAAATGCTGGCGCAGCGGCCTGGGCTCCGGTTCGCCCCTGGCGAACACGTCGCGGAACATCGAGTCGTCAGCGGGCGCCGCCGCCGCAATCGCATGCTCGACGGCGGCGTTCATTTCCGCCTCGGCGGCGCGGTCGAGAGCGGAGAGTTCATCCTCGCCGGCGGTTCCACGCTCGAGGAGTTTTCCGCGCGCATTGGCCAGCGCGTCGCGGGTGCGGCCCTGAAGCTCCTCGGCCTCTTCGCGATAGGGGCTCTTGTCGAGCCGGGCGTGGCCGAAGAACCGGTAGCATTCGAGGGTGAGGAAGCCCGGCTTGCCGTTGCGCGCCGCCGTGATGATGCGCTCGGCCGCCTCATGCACCGCTTCCACGTCGCTGCCATCCGCCACCATGCCGTTGAGTCCGCAGGCAATGGCGCGCTCATGCAGGTTGGGGTTGGCCGAGGCGCGGTCGATGCGGGTGCCCATGCCATACTGGTTGTTGATGCAGCAGAACACCACCGGCAGGCTCCACAGCGCCGCCATGTTCATCGCCTCGAACAGGATGCCCTGCTGCGAGGCGCCGTCGCCGAAGAAGGCGACCGAGACATGCGGCAGCTTGCGGTTGCGGTAGGACAATCCCGCCCCCACCACATGCGGAATGCCACCGCCGACGATGGCATTGGCGCCAAGCGCCCCCAGCGCCATGTCGGCGATGTGCATGGAGCCGCCCTTGCCGGAACAATAGCCGTCCGCCTTGCCGGCGATCTCGCTCATCATGCGCCTGGGGTCAGCCCCGCGCGCGATGAAGATGCCGTGACCACGGTGATGGGTGGTGAAGCTGTCGCCCGCCTCCATGGCGCGGCAGACGCCTGCCACCGCCTCCTCGCCGATCGACATGTGCAGCATCGAGCCCGCCGATTGCCCACGCACGAACAGCTCGTTCACCCGTTCCTCGAAGGTCCGGATCCGCCGCATCGTGCGGTAATGTTCGAGAAGCAGCTTGTTTCCGCCCGCCGTCATGACAACTCCATCAGAATCCGGCGGTTTTCTGGCATATTCCGGGGGCGGCGAGTAGTGGTTTTTCGCCGCTGCAAGGCGGGCCTGCTCTAGCGGTGCCGGAAATCCGGTTTGCGCTTCTCGATGAAGGCCTTCATGCCTTCCTTCTGGTCCTCGGTGGCGAACATCGAGAGGAACAGGCGGCGCTCGAAGCGGGCGCCCTCGGACAGCGGGGTTTCCTGCGCCCGGTTCACCGACTCCTTGGCCATCATCACGATGGGCCGCGAATAGGCGGCGATCTTTTCCGCCGCCGCCAGCGCCTCTTCCAGAAGCTTCTCCGGCGCCACCACCCGGGCGACGAGCCCTGAGCGTTCGGCCTCGGCGGCGTCCATCATGCGCCCCGTCAGGATCAGGTCCATGGCCTTGGCCTTGCCGATGAAGCGCGGCAGGCGCTGGGTGCCGCCCGCCCCCGGCATGATACCGAGCGTGATCTCCGGCAGCGCGAAGCGCGCCGTCTCGGAGGCGATGATGATGTCACACATCATGGCCAGTTCCAGCCCGCCGCCCAGGCAAAAGCCTGAAACAGCGGCAATCACCGGTTTCCGCGTTTCGGAAATTCTTGTCCAGCCATCGAGAAACTTGCCCAGATAGGCCTCGACATAGGTCTTCCCGGCCATCTCCTTCACATCGGCTCCACCGGCGAAGGCCTTCTCGCTGCCGGTGATCACCGTGCAGCCGATCGCGGAATCGGCCTCGAAGGCGCTGAGCGCGTCATTGAGCTCGGCGATCAGCGCCTCGTTCAGCGCGTTCAGCGCCTGCGGGCGGTTGAGGGTTACGAGCCCCGCGCTCCCGCGAATTTCGACGATGATGTTCTGATAGGCCATGATCCATCCTATGTCTGGCAGCTGCGGCAATAAAAGGTGGAACGGCCCGCCTGCACAAGTCTTTTGATCTCAGCGCCACAGACGGGGCAGGGCTCGCCCTCCCGGTCATAAACCTGAAAGCGCTGCTGGAAATGCCCCGCCGCACCATCAGTATGGGCGAAATCCTGCAGGGTGGAGCCTCCTGCCACAATCGCCTCTTCCAGTACCGCGCGGATATGGCCGGCGAGTGCTGCAAGGCGCGGATCGCCGCCACGCTTCTTTACCAGTGTGCGGGCCTTGCGCTTCGGCGAAAGCCCGGCCCGGAACAGGGCCTCGCAGACATAGATGTTGCCAAGCCCCGCCACCACCCGCTGATCGAGCAAAGCGGCCTTGAGCGGCGCCGTCTTGCCGCCGAACGCCGCCGCAAGATAATCAGCGCCGAATTCATTGCCCAGCGGCTCAGGCCCGATGCCGCGCAACAGCCGGTGGTCCGCCACCTGGCTTTCCGGGAACAGGTCCATGCTGCCGAAACGGCGCGGATCGGTGTAGACGATGCGCGTTCCATCATCGAGGCGCAGCATCACATGGTCATGGGGGCCAGAGCCCGCCTCGCCCGCCGCCGTCTCGAAATAGAATTCGCCGAGGTTCCGGCGTCCCTGATCCGAGAACACCGTGAAGCGGCCGGTCATGCCGAGGTGGATGAGCAGCACGTCGGCTGAATCGAGTCCGGCGAGGATGTATTTCGCCCGCCGCCAGAGGCCGGTGACACGGCGGCCCTGAAGCCTTCCGGCAAAGCCCTCCGGAAACGGAAACCGGAGGCCATCCCGGCGCAGCGCTACCCCGGCGATGACCCGGCCTTCGAGCACCGGCTTCAGCCCGCGCATCACGGTTTCGACTTCTGGAAGCTCCTGCATCAGTCACTTAGACCGTGCCGCGGCGGCCTTGGCAAGCCGGGTGCAAGGCTCTTTTCAGGGGGATGTTTTGAAGGCATAAGCGGCGCCGTTCAGCCCAGAGGGTTCTGTCATGGCCACCATCGTTCCGCGCGTGTTTTCCGGCATGCAGCCGACCGGCAATCTGCATCTCGGCAATTATCTGGGCGCCATGCTGAACTGGATTCACATGCAGGACAGCCATGAATGCATCTATTGCGTGGTCGACATGCATGCGATCACCGTGTGGCAGGACCCGAAGGAGCTGCGCAAGGCGATCATCGATGTGACCGCCGCCTATCTCGCCTGCGGGCTCGACCCGAAGAAGAGCATCATCTTCAACCAGTCACAGGTGGCCGAACACGCCGAGCTCGCCTGGATCCTCGGCTGCACCGCGCGCATCGGCTGGCTCAACCGCATGACCCAGTTCAAGGAGAAGGCCGGCAAGGACAAGGAGGCGGCCTCGGTCGGGCTCTACACCTATCCGGTGCTGATGGCGGCGGACATCATCGGCTACCGCGCCACCCATGTGCCAGTGGGCGAGGACCAGAAGCAGCATCTGGAACTGGCGCGCGACATCGCCAACAAGTTCAACCTCGACTATGCCGATGCCATCAGGGAGGCGGGCCACGCCGATGGCGTGTTCTTCGTGCCGCCGGAGCCGCACATCACCGGCCCGGCCACCCGGGTGATGAGCCTGCGCGACGGCACCAAGAAGATGTCGAAGTCGGACCCGTCCGATCTTTCCCGCCTCAATCTCACCGATGACGCCGACACCATCGCCAAGAAGATCCGCAAGGCCAAGACCGATCCGGAACCGCTGCCCACCGAAACGGCGGGCCTCAAGGGCCGCCCGGAAGCCGACAATCTCACGGGAATTTACGCGGCGCTGTCTGGCGAGAGTGTCGAGAAGGTGCTGGCCCAATATGGCGGCGGGCAGTTCTCGGTGTTCAAGAACGCGCTCGCCGATCTCGCGGTGGCGAGGCTCGGTCCGGTGGGCGAGGAGACCAAACGGCTGCAGGCCGACCCTGCTTATGTGGAAAGTGTGCTGCGCGCCGGCTCCGCCCGGGCCCGCGCCATCGTGGCGCCCGTGATGCGCGAAGCCCGGCAGATCGTGGGGTTCATTGTCTCGTGAGACTTGATGTGAACGTCCTTGAGCCCCGTCTCTCCTCACCCCGGGCTTAAATGATAGCCATAGGCACCAGCTGCCTTTGGTCACTTCTGATGCAGCCCAGTGCTGTAGAATTCGCACACCGCATGATGTCACGCCGCTCCCTCGCCCCGCGCAAGCGGGGAGAGGGTTGGGGCCCATTGCGTCAGCAATGGGAGGGTGAGGGGCGGCTCAGCCGTGTTGAGTATCTTGAAACTCTCCCGTGCCACAAAGTCTACGGGCTCTGAGCATCTGCCTTCTGTATCTGAAGCCCTTCACCATCAGCCACGCTGCACTGGCGTCAACTGCAAACCTTCGACCTATCAGTTGCAAAGCGCTTTGCACACGGCAGATCATCACAGACTGATGTACCCCTCACCCTCCCACGCCTGCGGCGTGGGCCCCAACCCTCTCCCCATGAATGGGGAGAGGGAACATAAACTCCCTCGCCCC
>DAISVW010000031.1:0-13597 GCA_036826695.1 Aestuariivirga sp. | reverse complement strand
AGCCCCGATGAGCCCCACGTTACGGGTTGCACCGACGATCGGGTGATCGCGCAGCGAGGCCAGCGCCGCGGAGAAATAGGGCCCCAGTTCGCGGGCCCGCTCAACCAGCTTCTCCTGCTGGATGATTTCGATGTTCCGCAACGCCACCGCGCAGGAAACCGGATGCCCGGCATAGGTCATGCCATGGTAGAACTCGCCGCCCAGTTCGAAGAAATCCTTGATCAGATGGTCGGCGAAAGCCACCGCGCCGATCGGCAGATAGCCCGACGACAGGCCCTTCGCCATCGGCACGATGTCCGGCGAGAAGCCCATGGTCTCGAAGCCCCACCAGTTGCCGGTGCGCCCGAAGCCGCAGATGACCTCGTCCGAGATGATCAGGATGCCATATTTGCGGCAGATGCGCTCGACTTCCGGCCAATAGGTGGAGGGCGGAATGATGACGCCGCCCGCCCCCTGCACCGGCTCGCCGATGAAGGCGGCGACGTTATCCGGCCCCACTTCGAGGATCTTCTTCTCCAGCGCGGCGGCGGCTTCAAGGCCGAATTCCTCCGGCGTCTTGTCGCCGCCGAAATCGAACCAATGCGGCTGCTGCACGTGGTGGAAGCCTGGAAATTCCGTGCCCACCTGCTCATGCATGCCCTGGAAGCCGCCCAGATTGGCGGCCACCATGGTCGAGCCGTGATAGCCCCTGACCCGGGCAATGAAGTGCTGCCGGTAGGGCTTGCCCTTGAGCTTCCAGTAATGGCGCACGAAACGCACGATCGTGTCATTCGATTCCGAGCCGGAATTGGTGAAGAAGATGTGCTTGAATCGCTCCGGCATCACCGAGGAGATCTTGGCCGCAAGCTCGGTTGTCGGCACCGTCGTCGTCTTGAAGAAGGTGTTGTAATAGGGAAGGTCGAGCATCTGCCGGTAGGCGGCTTCCGCCAGTTCCTTGCGGCCGTAGCCGACGTTCACGCACCACAGCCCCGACATGGCGTCGAGGATCTTGTTGCCCTTGCCATCCCAGATGTAGATGCCCTCGGCCTGGGGCATCACCCGCGGGCCGCCCTCGGCGTGAAACGCTTTGTGGTCGGTGAAGGGGTGGAAGTGGTGTTCGATGTCGTGGCGGACAACTTCGGCGATGTCGATGTTCTTGTTGAGCACGTTCATGGGAGTTCTCCCGGATGGAATTGAATCATGCCGCCCGTCGGGCGGCCGCGCGGAAACCGGAAATTCGCTCAGGTCTAGGGTTTGAAGCCGATGCGCGCGCAACGCAGCATCACTTCGTCATAGGCTGTCCTGGTCCAGACGGGCAGAACGACCCCGGAAGATGTCGCGTGAAAACACATGAGTTCACTTATTGCACAGCGGTGCGATCTCCGCAACCAAGCCTCGGCTTGGCGCTTTTCTCACCCGGAGCGGCGCATCGCCCCTGCTTCGCTGAAGGCGTCGAGCCAGCGCGTCATGGCCGGCACCAGGATCGCGATCAGCAGGGCAGCGATCAACATGAGAAGCGCCAGTGCCGCGCCCCTCTCGGCCACCGCCGGCCGCGACGAGATCATGAACGCCGCGGCGGCGAGGGCCAGCGTCACCGGCGCAAGCAGGGCGGCACGCAAGGGCAGGACGGCCGGTTTCACCAGGGCTCCGGCGGTGGCGAAGCGCCGCGCCAGCAGCATCGAACAGGCCATCAGCACGGCAATCGCGGAACTGATCCCGGCCAGCAGCGCCGCGTCGAGACTGAGCCCGAGCAAGACCGCAACCGCCCCGGCAAGCGGGATGAAGGCCACCGCGGGCGCCAACACCACGATCAGGCCGCGAATGCTGCGCAACGCCGCCAACACCAGCACCGCCGCAGCAACCAGAGCCATGGCTGCAGCGAGGCAGGTTTGACGGGGCATCGTCTCATTGCGCACAAGGGTGACAATGGGCTCTCCCGCGGCTTGCGGAACCGCGCGGCGCAGGGCCGCCGCGAAGGATGTCTCACCGAGATCGTTCCGCGGCAGGACCTCGATTCGCCAGATACCGTCCGGCGACACAAAGCGCTGCAACAGCTGCGGATCGAGCCCGGCCACGGTCGGAGGCTCGATGACCGCCAGCCTTTGCGCCGCTCGCGAAATCTCCGCAAGGCTGCCGAAGAGCGAGGCCTCGAGGCTGGCTGCGCGCTGGTAGTTGAGCGGCTGGGCAGATGCAAAAAGGCCGAGCGCGCGGCGAAGCCTTGTCGCAGCCTCGCGTAGTTCACCCGACGAAGCGGGCGCCTCTGCAATTGCGGCCAGCTGCTGCTCCAGCTCCGCAAAGCTTTCGCCCAGCGTCGCATCGTCGGCCGGGCTCCGCGTGGCGACTTCGAACGGCGTGAAAGCAGCGAGGCGGCGCAATTCCGCAACTTTCGGCCCGGTATCGGGCGGCAGGAACTGCGCAGCGGTGCGGATGGCGCCCACTTCCGGAAGTTCCGAAAGTCTTGCCACCAGCGTCGGGACATCTCCGGCAGGCGTCAGGATATGAACGGCGCCACGGGCATCGGGTGTTTCGAGCAGAAGCGGCGGGAAAAATGCCGCCTGCCGCTCTCCGAAACGTATCGACGGCAGAAGTATGGTCGAGAAGACCGCCAGCGCCAGCACGGCGACAACCAGCAAAGCCGAGGCGGTGCGCGCAGCCCCATGCTGGATCTCGCGGAATGCGCCGTCCAGCCAGTGGAGTATCGGCTCCGCCCGGCGGGCAGCCGTCAGCCGCAGTCCGGCCGGCAGCACCAGCAAAGCGGCAAGCCACGCCGCGGCCAACCCGATGAGCGCGATGGCAGCGAAGTGGCCAAGCGGTGGCGTTCGCTGCACCAGCCAGGCCACCCAGACGGCAGCGAACAGGAGCACGGCCAGGGTCGCAAGACCACCCTGCCGCTGCGCCGCCAGCATCACCGCCTGGTCAGCCGCGAGCCCCCGCCACCTGCCTTCGCCATAGGCAACCGCGGTCACCGCACCGATCACCATCAAGGGCGCCATAACGGCGAGCGCGACCGGCCAGGCCGCGCCTTCAACCGGGCGTCCCAGCACCGCGGCCGCGGCGCCGCTGATGCCCAGCACCGTTGCCGCGGAGAGCATGACTGCGATCGCCTGCCGGAACGAGCCGAGCCCCGCCGAAAGCATGATCAGGGTCAGAAGCATCGATATACACGCGGGTATGACAAGATCGCGCAAGGGGCTGGCGGGCACCTCCAGCGCCTGTTGTGGCCAGAGCCAGAGTACCTCTTGCAAGCCCTGCGCAGCCTGACGGGCCACGGCGGCTGCCCGTTGCTCCTGCCCGGGCACAGGTGTCGCGATCACATACCAGCGCCTGGCCTCGACCGGACTGTCAAGACCGGCAAGCTCCGTCCAGCGAAGCGGTCGTGGCGTTCCCTCGACCTGGGCCTCGACGCTTGCGGACACCGCCTGCAGCACGGTGGTCAAGCCAGGCGGTGAGCGGCCCTGCTGCACGGCACTGCCGATTTCGCTCACCAGGGCCGCAAATCCGAGCATGTCAGGCGCCGCGGCCAGCGCGTGGTAGAGCGGCTCCATCTGCAACAGGCCCTCGACGCGGGTCCGCACCTCCGCGGTGCCGTCGTAGAGAAGCGCATGAGCATCATAGAACTTGCCGGTGCCAGGCACGAAGGCCGAGAGAAAAACATCATTGCGCTGGCTCAAGGTGGAGGCCAGCGCCAGCGCCTGCTGGCGGGCGGTGTCCGGGTCGCGGCCAGACACCACGGCAAGAAAGGTCTGTTCGATACCCGGGAACGCGCGGTCGAGGGCAGCCTGAAGTCTGGCCGTGGGCTCATCAAGCGCGACGGGCGTGCGCTGATCGGGGGCGATTTCAAGGCGGGACATGGCGAAGCCGCCGGTGAGCGCGGCCAGCACAGCCGCCAGCAGCACCACCAACGCGGCATCGCGCGAGGCAAGCCGTGCGAGCTTGGCAAAGCCGTTCGGCCGCAGGTTTCGCCGCGGTGGCCCGCTCGACCGGGGCCTGCCGCTCCGATGGGGCTGATCCCAATTCATGTCACGCCGTGAATCACTCCCCAGGGGCTGGCGTTGCAGATTCGTCCCGCCTTCTCCATCATAGGCCAAAGCGCAGAGAAAGGAAAAACCGCATCATGGCGTCACGCCAGAAGAGCAATCGCGATTGGCAGCCAGAAACCGCCGCCGTCCACGCCGGTGAATTCGTGGACCCGGCCACCCGCGCCTCATCGCCCAATCTGGTGATGTCGGTGACCTTCGCGCCGGAAAGCGTCACCGGCTTCTCGGCCCGCGACGAGCAGGGGTATGAGGGCTATGTCTATAGCAGGGTCGACAGCCCCACGGTGTCACAGCTGGAAGCGAAGCTCACCGCCCTCGAAGGCGCCGGGGCGGCCTGTTGCTACGCCTCTGGCGTTGCCGCGGCGCATGCCCTGATCTGCGGCAGGCTCGGCCGCGGCGATCACCTGATCCTGCCAGACGCCAATTATGTGGCCATCGCCGAACTGGCGCGCGCTACGCTGCCGCGCTTCGGGATCGAGGTGTCCCTCGTCGCCCTTGCATACCCTGATGAAGTGACCGCCGCCATCCGGCCCAATACCCGCATGCTGTGGCTTGAAACCCCCGCCAACCCGACGATGAAGCTCTGTGACATCGCCTTGCTGGCCGGGCTCGCCCACGACCGTGGCGTGCGCGACGTGGTGGTCGATTCCACCTACGCAACGCCGATCGCCACACGGCCCCTCGAACTCGGCGCGGATTTCGTCGTCCATTCGCTCACCAAGTACATCGGCGGCCATGGCGATGCGATGGGCGGCGCAGTGCTCGGCCGCAAGGCCGACCTCGACGCCCTGCGGCTGGAGGCGAACGTGCATTTCGGCGGCGTGTTATCGCCGTTCAATGCCTGGCTGATCCTGCGTGGCTCAGCCACGCTGCCGATCCGAATGCGGGCGCATGAACAAGCGGCCCTCAAGGTCGCACGGTTTCTCGAAGGGCATCCGGCGGTGAGCCGTGTTCTCTACCCGGGGCTTTCGTCGCACCCCCAGCATGAACTGGCCAACCGTCATAGGCGAAATATCTCCGGCATGATGACCTTCCAGACGAGAGCCCCCGGGCCGGCAATCGCCGCGCGCATGGTGAAGGAACTCGAAATCATTCATTATGCCGTGTCGCTTGGGCACCACCGCAGCCTGATCTACTGGATCGGCACGGAGGACATCGAAGCTTCGAGCTTCCGCCACGACGAGGCAGGCCGCCGCCGCTACCGCGACTATGCAGGTGACGGCGTGTTCCGTCTTTCGGTGGGGATCGAAAGCGCCGACGACCTGATCGCCGATCTGGCCCGCGTACTCTGATGGCCGTCGGTCAGGCGCCGGAGGCCGGCACGGTGGCCGCCTTGTGCCGGCGGTAGGAGCGGATACTCACGGGCACCAAAGCCAGGTAGGCGATGCTCATCAGGGTCAGGAGTTCCCAGGGATAGGCGATGAGCATGATCACCGCCAGAACCGCCAGCCCCAGAACCGGGAGCACGAACTCACCGCGGATACGGCCAAGATTCTTGCCGGAATAAGTGGGGATACGACTGACCATGAACAATGCAACCAGCGTCACATAGGGGCCGACCAGCAGCGCCCAGCGATGGCCATCATCAATGACGCCGAGAAACCCGAGGTAGAAGGGCAGCAGCGCGAGGCCGGCGCCCGCCGGCGCTGGCGCTCCGCTGAAGAAACCCGCCGCCCAGGCAGGCTTAGCCGGATCGTCCAGCGCCACGTTGAAACGCGCCAGCCGCAGGGCACAGCAAATGGTGAGGATCAGCGCGATCACCCAGCCCAGCGTCTTCAGCGAGTTGAGCGACCAGACATAGAGCAGCACCGCGGGCGCCACGCCGAAATTGACGAAGTCGGCAAGCGAATCGAGTTCCGCGCCGAAGCGCGATGTGCCCATGAGCAAGCGAGCCAGCCGGCCATCGACGGCATCGAGCACGACCGCCAGGATGACGCATGCCACCGCCATCTCAAAACGCGCCTCGACCGCGAAGCGGATGGCGGTGACGCCGCTGCACAGCGCCAGAAGGGTGATCATGTTGGGCAGGAGATAGCGCACCGGCACCATCCGGAACCGCGACTGGCCGGCGTCGAGCGAACGGTCGATGTTGCGCGGACCGCCGTCCATCAGCTGCCGCGCCCCTGGCGCGCGGGCTCGGACGAATCGAGATCGGCCAGCACGGTTTCTCCGGCCACGGCCCGCTGGCCCACGCAGACCAGCGCCTGCGCGCCCTCCGGCAGATAGACGTCGACGCGGCTGCCAAAGCGGATCAGCCCGAAACGCTGGCCGGCGGACAGCTGCTCACCTTCGTTCACGAATTTCACGATACGGCGGGCCACCAGCCCGGCGATCTGCACGACGCCAAGGCGCTGGCCATTCGGCCGCTCGAGGGTGAGCGCCTGGCGCTCATTATCGAGCGACGCCTTGTCGAGATCGGCGTTGAGGAACAGCCCGGGCACATAGGCGATACGGCGGATCGCGGCATCGAGAGGCGCGCGGTTCACATGCACGTCGAAGACGTTCATGAACACCGAAATACGCGTCACCGGCTCGCGCGGCAGATCGAGCTCCGGAGGAGGAACCACCTCCACGATGGCGCTGACACGGCCATCGGCGGGCGAAATGACCAGCCCGCCGCGCAGCGGCGTCACCCGCTCGGGATCGCGGAAGAAATAGGCGCACCACACCGTCAGCACTACGGCCAGCCAGGCGAGCGGCGTCCAGTGCAGCCAGAACAGGACGAGCGCCACCGCGGCGAAGATGGCCACGAAGCGGTAGCCTTCGCGGTGGATGGGAACGAGAACCTGAGAAACCGATTGAAAGATCGACATAAACGCTCCTCTAGCGGCTTGGCAGGGTTTTGAAAAGCACTTGGGGGGCGCCACCCTAGGAGGCCGGCTGGTGCTCCGCCTCGCGGGCCCGAAGCGCGATCGCCGTCTCGTCTTCTGCCTCTTTCAGGATCTCGCGCGCCTGCTCGGCCTGGCGCTGGCGGTTCCACATTGCCGCGTAGAGGCCAGCGCGGGCCAGCAGTTCGGCATGAGTGCCGCGCTCGGCGATCTGGCCCCTCTCAAGCACCACGATTTCATCGGCGTCGACGACGGTTGAAAGCCGGTGCGCGATAACCAGTGTCGTCCGGTTTTCCGAGACTTTCCGCAGCGCTGCCTGGATCTGGTTTTCTGTGAAGCTGTCGAGCGCCGAGGTCGCCTCGTCGAGAATGAGGATGGGCGGACCCTTGAGAATGGTGCGGGCGATCGACACCCGCTGCTTCTCGCCGCCCGAGAGCTTGAGGCCCCGCTCGCCGACCAGCGTGTCGTAACCCTTGGGAAGGCTCGTCACGAAATCATGGATCTGGGCCATGCGCGCGGCCTCCTCGACCTCGGCGTCAGTGGCATCGGGCCTGCCATAGCGGATGTTGTAGCGGATGGTGTCGTTGAACAGCACGGTATCCTGCGGCACCATACCGATTGCCGCGCGCAGAGACACCTGGGTGACGTCCGCGATGTCCTGGCCGTCGATCAAAATGCGGCCGCTGTCGGCTTCGTAGAAGCGGTAGAGCAGCCGCGAAATGGTGGATTTGCCGGCACCCGACGGTCCGACAATCGCCACCGTCTTGCCCGGCGGCACGCGCAGCGACAGGTTGCGGAGGATCTGGCGCTCCGGATCGTAGGAGAAGCTCACATTGTCGAAAACCACATCGGCAGCCGTGACCATGAGCGGCCTGGCGCCCGGCCGGTCGGCGATCTCGGCGTTGACCCGCAGGAGCTCGAACATCTGCTCGACGTCGATCAGACCCTGCTTGATCTCGCGATAGGAGGAACCGATGAAGTTGAGGGGCATGTAGAGCTGGATCATCAGGGCGTTGATCATCACGAAATCGCCGACCGTGGCTGTTCCGGCCCTGACCGCCAGCGCCGACATCGCCATGACGATGGTGAGGCCCACTGAGAAGATCACCGCCTGCCCCGCGTTCAGCACGGCGAGCGACACCCAGGTCTTGACCGCCGCCTTCTCGTAGCTGTCCATCGAACCGGCGTAGCGCCGTGCCTCATGCTCTTCGTTGCCGAAATACTTGACCGTTTCAAAGTTGAGAAGGCTGTCGACGGCCTTGGTGTTGGCCTCGGTGTCGGCGGCGTTCATGTCGCGCCGGATGTTGATGCGCCATTCAGTGGCGGCATAGGTGAACCAGATATAGGCCACCACGGTGGCAAGGATGACGGCGGCGTAGAGCCAGCCGTAGGACCAGGCCAGCACCCCGGCGACCAGCACGATCTCGAGGATGGTCGGAAAGGTGTTGAACAGCGAGAAGCGCAGGACCGTATCGATGCCCATGGTGCCGCGCGAAACGATGCGTGACAGACCGCCGGTGCGCCGCTCCAGATGAAAGCGTAACGACAGAGCATGAAGGTGGCGGCAGGTGCGCACCGCCAGGTCGCGCACCGCCCGCTGGCTGACCTTCGCAAACACCGCGTCGCGGATCTGCGCCAGGATCACCATCATGATGCGGCCGAAGCCATAGGCGAGCACGAGGAACAGAACCGTGGTGACGGCAACGGCTGCTGCGCCAGCCCCGCCCGTCAGCGCGTCGGTCGCATGCTTGAAGGCATAGGGCGTGGCGACGGTAACGATCTTGGAGAGAATCAGAGCCAGCATGGCCAGAACCACCCGGGCCTTGAGGTCCGGGCGGCCGGCGGGCCAGAGATAGGGCATGAGGTCGCGCAGCACCGCCCATTGGTCGCCGTCGCCGGGCGGCGTCCCGGCGCTGATGCGCGTCTTGCGGCTCATCGCACGCACCTATCCCGGTCTGCGGCTACTGGCTGGAAGCCGCGCTCTCATCGGGCTTCAGGGGCTCGCGGCGCTTTGGATCGACAGTCTCGAACTTGGCCGCCACATCGGGTGTCTTGAAAACCTGGCCGGGATAGATCAGGTTTGGATTGCGGATCTGATCCTTGTTGGCATTGTAGAGCATGGTGTATTTGGCGCCGGTGCCATAGAGCACGCGCGAAATCCGCCACAGATTGTTGCCCGGCTGAATGACCACCTGGCCTTCGCGCGGGGCCGGAGGGGCGGCGGTCTCGGCATCGGCCTTCGGCGCTTCGGCGACAGCCGTTGCTTCCGTGGGCTGAGCTTCGGGCGCCGCCTGCGCGACTGTGCTCTGGGCCTCGCGGAAGAACGGCACCTCGCCCCGGTTCAGGACCGCGCCCTTGGCGTCAAGCCCGTCGACACGGAGCGTGTGAACGCCGGGCGCCACGTCGGCGGTGCCCGAGAAGCTCCATCGACCGTCGGCGGTGACAGCCGCGTCGCCGATGAACTGGTTGTCGATGTAGATCCGCGCGGTATTGCCCGGCTCTCCCTGACCGGAAAACACGATATTGCCGGAGGCATCGTAGTCAACGGCATCAATGCTGACGAGCCTGGCAGGCTTGGCAGGCGCTTCGGAAACCTTGGGAGCTTCGGCGGTTTCGACCTGCGGCTCCGGCGCGGGCGCGGCAGCGGGCGCCGGCAGGGCAAGCTTCTGCAGGATCCTCGTCGGCTGGTCCGGACTGAACATGGCGACCAGAGCGCCCTGGCCTGCTGCCTCGGGCACGATCACCGCCACACTCTGCGCCGACGGGGTGAAGACGGTTTCGCCTGGCCCCTTTGCTTCGAGCGTCAAGGTGCCGCTCCCAGGCGGCAGAGGATTCTCGAGAACGATCACAAACGCGCCGTCGTCATTGGCGGTGGTCTGAGCGATGGATTTTCCGTTGAGCCTGAGAACCACCTCGGCGCCAGGCGCTGCGGTGCCGGCGATCACCGCTTCGCCGGTCTTCTCGACACGAACGGTATCAAAGGCCGGCACCACGGGCTCTGCCGCTGGAGCGGCGGGCTGCGTTACTTCGGGCGGGGTTGCGGGCTCTTCCGGGGCCGCGGCGACCTGCACGGCTGGCTGTGCCGGTTCAGGCGTGGCCGCAGGCTGCTCCGCCACCGTCTCGGCAGGTTGTTCGCTGGTTTCGGCCGGCTCGGTGCTCGCCACCTGTTCGGCCGGTTCAGGCGCTTCGGTCACCGCTGTTTGTTCGATGACCTTGGGCGCTTCCGGTTGCGCAGGCTGTTCGGCCGTTGCGGGAGCTTCCGGGGTGGCCGTCACGGCCGGCGGGGTTTCCCCCATCCAGCTTTCCCGGGTCAGCCCGGCCACGCCCGCGGCCGCCGCGACGGCGAGGCCGGTAAACACCACTATCGGGTTCTTGATCAGCATTTCCGTATCGTTCCACGTTACTCGGTTGATGAGGCGATTGGCCCCTATGCGCCAGGAATTCGACCCCTTAAATAGGCCTCCGTTGCCAGGAACGCAAAGAATAGAAATTGCTGCGCCGTTCCACGTCTGAATGACCGGCCATCACGGCCCGGCACACGCTGAGGAGTTTGATCATGGTTCCTGCCCGAACACTGTGTGTTTATTGCGGCTCCGGCAACGGCCGAAACCCGGCTTACGCCGAGGCGGCACGGCAGTTGGGGCAAGCCATGGCATCCGCCGGCATCGGTCTGGTCTATGGCGGCGGCAGCCTCGGCCTGATGGGCCAGGTGGCCCGCACGGTTCTTGATAACCGAGGCCATGTTACTGGAATCATTCCAGAATTTCTCGCCAATCGGGAGCGCATGCTAACCGATGTCAACGATCTCGTGGTGACGCCGGACATGCACAGCCGCAAGATGACCATGTTCGCCCGGGCCTCCGGCTTCGTGGCGCTGCCGGGCGGGCTCGGCACGCTGGAGGAGCTGGCCGAGATCACCACCTGGGCGCAGCTGGGCCAGCACCGCAAGCCGATCATCCTGTGCAACATCGAAGGCTACTGGGACCCGCTGGTGACGCTGCTGGACCACATGCGGGCCGAAGCCTTCATCCGGGAGGGTCTGGAATTTCAGATGGATGTGGTGGCCAGGGCCACCGATGTGATTCCCGCTTTCGAGCAGCGGCTGCGGCTCAGCCCCGACAAGGCCCACCCGCACCCGATCCTCGACAAGATGTAGGGCTCAGGCGGGTTCTGCCTCACGCCGCCGCTGACGCTCGTCGCGCAAGGCCGAAAACGAGAAGATGGCCAGCGCCAGCCAGATGATCATGAAGGACGTGAGCTTCAGGGCATTCATCGGTTCGCCGAAGATGAACACCGCGGTGAGAAACACCAGCGACGGCGAAATATATTGCAGGAGACCCGCCGTCGAATAGCGGATGCGGCGGATCGAGGCGGCATAGAGCATCAGCGAGGACGCCGTCATGACGCCGCAGCCCATCAGCATCAGTGTATCATGGCTGTTGGTACCGAAATGCGCCTCGCCTTTGGAAACCAGCCACCATTGCGCCGCCAGAAGCGGCAGGGTGGAGATCGCCACCTCGATGAGAAAAC
Source organism: Aestuariivirga sp. (assembly GCA_036826695.1). Classification (GTDB taxonomy): domain Bacteria; phylum Pseudomonadota; class Alphaproteobacteria; order Rhizobiales; family Aestuariivirgaceae; genus Aestuariivirga. The sequence continues at coordinate 2,223 of DAISVW010000031.1, read as the reverse complement.
CCTGGGTGGGCCCGACCGGTATGGTCTTTCGGAGGAAACCGTAGAGGCAGAAAGTCGATGCCAGCATCAGCCCGAGCCATGGAAAATGGCCAAGCGCCACGGTCTGTATGCCAACCGCCACCACCGCGAGACCCAACGCCAATTTCTGCGGCGCGGTAAAGCGCTCGCCGAGGAACAGATATCCCATCACCACGTTAAGCAGCGGATTGATAAAATAGCCGAGGCTCGATTCCAGCGTCCGGCCGACCTCGATCGACCACACATAGAAGCCCCAGTTGAACACGATCAGGGCTGAGGTGAGCGGCAGGATGGCCAGGTTGCGCGGACGCGCGACGGCGCGCCACACATCTCCCCACTGGCCCAGATACCACACCACCGCGATGGCGATGGGCAGCGACCAGACCCCGCGGTTGACGGCGATTTCGAGCGGCGAAATATAGCGGATGAGGCCGAAGTAGTAAGCCATCCCGCCCCACACGATATGCGCCAGCACGGCCAGCAGCACGCCGGTTTCGGCAGTCGTCAGCGTACGCGGCATGGGGGCGCCGTCCCGGGCAATCGACATGATCGGCCTTTAGCCCCGCAGCGGCTCGCTTCGCAAACCCGGCCCGGACATGGTCTTCATGTGCGGCACGCATGCCGGAACGGCCAAGAGCTACAACGCCACACCCTCCCGCACCAGCTTGTAGATGAGCGCGTCGGACAGCGCCTGGAACGACGCATCGACGATGTTGGGCGAAACCCCCACCGTGAACCAGCGGTTGCCCTTGCCGTCACGGCTTTCGATCAGCACCCGCGTGGTGGCGCCGGTGCCGCCATTGAGGATGCGAACCTTGAAGTCGACGAGTTCCATGTCGCTGATGAAGCTCTGATAGCGGCCCAGGTCCTTGCGCAAGGCGACGTCCAGGGCGTTGACGGGGCCGTTGCCCTCACCGGCGTTGAGATAGACCTGATCACCCACCTTCACCTTGACCACCGCTTCCGAGACCATCACGCCCTCGCGTTCCTCGACGATCACCCGGAAGGAGAGGACGTCGAAATACTTCGGCACGCTGCCGAGCGTGCGGCGTGCCAGCAATTCGAAGGAGGCGTCAGCCCCGTCATAGGCATAGCCCTCGGCCTCCCGCCGCTTGACGTCGCCGAGCAGGCTGTCCAGCCGCGGATCGTCCTTGGCGACGGCGATGCCGATGCGCTCCAGCGCGGCAATCAGGTTGGACTTGCCCGCCTGGTCGGAGACCAGCACCTGGCGGCGGTTGCCCACCGCTTCCGGCGGCACATGCTCATAGGTCTCGGGCTCCTTGAGCAGCGCCGAGGCATGAATGCCGGCCTTGGTCGCAAACGCACTCTTGCCCACATAGGGTGCCTGCTTGTCGGGCGAGCGGTTCAGGAGCTCGTCGAAGGCCCGCGAGATGTGGGTGAGCTGCGACAGGCGTGCCGCGTCGATGCCGGTCTCGAAGCGCGCCGCGAAATGCGTCTTCAGCGCCAGCGTCGGGATGATCGAGACCAGATTGGCGTTGCCGCAGCGCTCGCCGATGCCGTTGAGCGTGCCCTGGATATGGCGGACCCCGGCGTCGACGGCGGCCAGCGAATTGGCGGCCGCCTGGTCGGTGTCATTGTGGGCGTGGATGCCAAGATGGCTGCCCGGCACCACGCCTGTCACGGCGCGCACGATCTCGCTCACCTCATTGGGCAGCGAACCGCCATTGGTGTCGCAGAGAACCACCCAGCGCGCGCCCGCCCGGTAAGCTTCCTCGGCGCAAGCCAGCGCATAGGCCGGGTTGGCCTTGTAGCCATCGAAGAAATGCTCACAGTCGATCAGCACTTCCTTGCCCGCCGCCCGGGCCGCCTCCACGGTCTGGCGGATCGAGGTCAGGTTTTCCTCATTCGTGCAGCCCAGCGCCACCCGCACGTGATAATCCCAGGACTTGGCGACGAAACAGGCAGCTGGAGCCCTGGCCGCCAGCACCTGCTGCAGGCCGGGATCGGTCGACACGGAGCGGCCCGCCCGCTTGGTCATGCCGAATGCGGTGAATGTGGCGCGCGTGTTGCGGGGCATTGCGAACAGCTGCGTGTCGGTGGGGTTGCCGCCGGCATAGCCGCCCTCGATGTAGTCCACACCCAGTTCATCGAGCATGCCAATCACCACGAGCTTGTCCTCGAGCGAGAAATCGATGCCCGGCGTCTGCTGGCCGTCGCGCAGCGTGGTGTCGAACAGGTAGAGGC
>DAISVW010000030.1:0-13730 GCA_036826695.1 Aestuariivirga sp. | reverse complement strand
GCGTTTCAACCGCCGCCTGCGCCATGTAGGCCAGCACCGCTTAGGCCCCGCCGAAGGTGACGAGCGGCAGCTTGGAAAAGAACACGCCCACCTCGGTCAGCACGTGGTGCGGGCCCAGCAGCAGCGCCAGCGCCGCCAAGGGTACAAGCCAGATGGCGCCCCACAGCGCCACCGTGCCGGCCAGCTCGCGCCAGCCCGGAACGCTGGCATGATGCGGTTCGGCAGCGCCACTGTCCCGCAATAAACCGTATATACCCGCCGCTATGATCACCACCGGAAACGGCTCCTCGAAAAAGAAAAGCGCCGCGAAGGCCAGCGCCGCAATCGCCCAGTCAGCCCTCGTGTTGAGCGCCCGGCGCGCCACCCGCAGCAGCGCCTCGATGACGATCGCCAAGACCGCCGCCTTGACGCCATAGAACAGCGCTTCCACCAGCGGCAGCTTGCCGAGCGCCGCATAGAGCATGGTGAGGGCCAGCACGATCAACGCCCCCGGCAGCACGAACAGAAGACCCGCCGCCAGCCCGCCCTTCACGCCATGCAGCTTCCAGCCGGCATAGGTGGCGAGTTGCATCGCTTCGGGCCCCGGCAGCAGCATGCAGAAGTTGAGCGCGCTCAGATATTCCTTCTCGGTGAGCCAGCCGCGCTCCTCAACGAGTTCGCGGTGCATCAGCGCGATCTGGCCGGCCGGGCCGCCAAACGAGATGAGCCCGATCCTCGCCCACACCCGCAAGGCGTCTCCGAAGGCCACCTCCGGCGGCGAAGCGTTTGGATTGTGCATGGAATTCAGTATAGTTCGCTTCATGTCCAAGTCGACCCACAGCCTCTCCGACCTTTATGACCTTTCGATTACAAGGCTCTTCCTGACCGGACCGCAGGCGATCCTGCGGATGGTGCTGATGCAGTCTGAGCGTGACCGGCGGAACGGGCTCAGCACCGCGGCCTATGTCTCGGGCTACCGCGGCTCGCCCGTCGGCACGGTCGACAACCAGTTCCAGGCGGCGAAAGCGGTGCTGGCGCCGCGCAACATCGTGCTTCAGCCCGGCCTCAACGAAGACCTGGCGGCCACCGCGCTGTGGGGCACCCAGCAGGCGGAAATGCGCGGCGACGGCAAGTTCGATGGCGTGTTCGGCGTCTGGTATGGCAAGGGGCCGGGGGTTGACCGGTCGGGTGACGTGTTCCGGCATGCCAACATGGCCGGCACCTCGCCCCATGGCGGTGTGCTGGCCCTTGCCGGGGACGATCATTCGGGCGAATCCTCAACTGTCGTCCATGCCAGCGATGTGGCGCTGATCGATGCGATGATCCCCGTGCTGTCGCCCGCCGGCGTGCAGGAGATCATCGATTTCGGGCTCCTGGGCTTCGCGCTCTCCCGCCACGCCGGGGTCTGGGTCGGCCTCAAATGCGTGCATGACACGGTCGAGTCCTCGGCGGTGGTGGATGCCAGCCTTGACCGCAATGTGCCCGTGCTGCCCGCTGAACCGGCCCCGCCGCCGGGCGGCCTGTCGATCCGCCCGCGTGATGACCGGGTGCCGCAGGAAGAGCGCCTGCACATGCACAAGCTGCCGGCCGTCAAGGCCTTTGCGCGGGCCAACGGCCTGAATCGAATCGTGTTCGCGGGCGGGGCCGCGCCGCGGCTCGGCATCGTGGCGGCGGGCAAGGCGTTTCTCGACGTGCGCCAGGCGCTGGATGATCTCGGCATTGGCGAGGAGACGGCGGCGAGGCTCGGCATCCGGCTCCTCAAGATCGGTATGGTGTGGCCGCTCGAGCCGTCGGTCATCAGGGCGTTCGCGCGTGGCCTCGGCACCATCATGGTGGTCGAGGAGAAGCGGCCGATCATCGAGGCGCAGATCAGGGATATTCTTTATACGGAGCAAGATCGCCCTTCGGTGATCGGCAAGGAGGATGAGCAGGGCGCCACGCTGTTTCCGCCGCATGGCGTGCTCGATCCAACCGAGATCGCCCGCGCCATTGCCCGGCGGGTGGGCGATGGCGCGCTCGCCGATTGCGCGGCGGCCCAGCCTGCCGGTAATCTGCCTGATCTGGTGGCGCGGGTTCCCTATTTCTGCGCTGGTTGCCCGCATAATTCGTCGACCGTGCTGCCGGAAGGCGCGCGCGGCTATGCCGGCATCGGCTGCCACTGGCTGGCGCAATTCGTGCCGGACCGGAAGACCGAGGGCGCCACGCAGATGGGTGGCGAGGGCGCCAACTGGGTTGGCGAGGCGCCGTTCTCGAAGCGCAGGCATGTGTTCCAGAACATCGGTGACGGCACCTACAACCACTCGGGCCTGATGGCCATCCGGCAGGCGGTGGCCGCGGGCACCACCATCACCTACAAGATCCTGTTCAATGACGCGGTGGCGATGACCGGCGGCCAGAAGAACGACGGCGGCCTCACGGTAGAACAGATCGCCGCCCAGATGCGGGCGATCGGGGTCGAACGCATCGCGGTGGTCTCGGACGAGCCGGACAAGTATCCCTCGCGCGCCTCCTTTCCCGCCGCGGCGAGCTTTCATGACCGGCGCGAGCTGCAGGCCGTGCAGCAGGAGATGATGGAGGTGCCGGGCACCAGCGTCATCATCTATGACCAGACCTGTGCTGCCGAAAAGCGCCGCCGCCGCCGCAAAGGCACGATGCCAGACCCCGGCAGGCGCGTCTTCATCAATGAGCTCGTCTGCGAAGGCTGCGGCGATTGCGGGGGCAAGTCCAACTGTGTGGCGATCGAGCCGGTCGACACCGAATTCGGGCGCAAGCGCCGCATCGACCAGTCTGTCTGCAACAAGGACTTCTCCTGCCTCAACGGCTTCTGCCCCAGCTTCGTGACGGTGGAGGGTGGCGCGCTGGCGAAACCGGCTCCGGCGAAAGCGGTCGAACTTGAGACCACGCCGTTCCCCGTGTTGCCGGAACCGGTGCTGCCTGCGCTCGACAAGCCGTGGAGCATTCTGGTGGCCGGCATCGGCGGCACCGGTGTTGTCACCATCGGCCATATTCTCGGCATGGCGGCGCATATCGAGGGCAAGGGCGCGGCACTCATCGACATGGTCGGCATCTCGCAGAAGAATGGCGCCGTCGTCACTCATCTGAAGATCGGGGCAAGGCCCGCCGATATCGCCGCCGTGCGGGTGGCGCGTGGCCAGGCTGATCTCATTCTCGGCTGCGATCTCGTTACCACCGCCTCGGCGCGCATTCTGGCGGGCGCCTCGCGGCAGAGGAGCCACGCGGTGGTCAACAGCCATGAGGTGATGCCCGCGCAATTCACCCATGACGCCGATTTCGACGTGCATGGCGAGGCGCTGGGCTTGCGCATCGCGGCGGCAGTGAAGCCGGAGGGCTTTTTCGCGATCGACGCCACCGCCATCGCCACCAGGCTGCTGGGCGACTCGATTGCCGCCAATCTCTTCACTTTGGGCTATGCCTGGCAGAAAGGCCTGGTGCCTGTCTCGCGTGAAGCGATTGCCCAGGCGGTGGAACTCAATGGCGTTGCGGTGAAGATGAACCTCGCGGCCTTCGCCTGGGGCCGGCGCGCCGCCGCCGATGAAGCAGCACTGCGCACCCTGATCGGCGCCCGCGCCGTGGTAAAGCCCGAGACGCTGGATGAGATCGTGGCGCGGCGGGTTGAACTCCTCACGGTCTACCAGAATGCCGCCTATGCCGAAAGCTACCGCGCCTTCGTGGAGAAGGTGCGCGCCGCGGCGGAACCGCTGGCGCTTCCCGTGGCGCGCAACCTGTTCAAGCTGATGGCCTACAAGGATGAATATGAGGTGGCCCGGCTCTACGCTGACCAAAGTTTTGCCGACGCACTCGCCAGTCAGTTCAGCGGCGATGTGCGGCTCACCTTCCATCTGGCGCCGCCGTTTCTCAACCGCGGCAGTGAACCGGTCAAGAAGCCCTTCGGGCCCTGGATGTTGCAGGTGTTCCGCCTGCTGGCGAAATTGAAGTGGCTGCGCGGCACCGCTTTCGATCCGTTCGGGCGCAGCGCCGAACGCCGCGAGGAACGCCAGCTGATTGCCGATTACCGGATGCTCATCGAGAGGCTTCTGCAGCAGACGGATCAATCACATTCAGAGGCGGCGCTGGAGCTCGCGTCGCTGCCCGAGACGATCCGTGGCTTTGGCCACGTCAAGCAGGCGAGCATCGCCAAAGCGAAGGCCCGGGAAGCCGAATTGCTGCAACAGCTCGCCAGCGGCAGACCGCCGCTGCGCGCGGCGGCGGAGTGAATTGAAGATCTTGCAGGCCAGATAAATTCTCATTTTGCCATGGCCTGGATACCGGCTCCAGGTCAGGCGCAAGTGTGATGGTCGCGCAGTGCCGAGCCTGCGAATACGATCAGCGACGGACTATGTCAGTTTGCGGTGGCTTCCGCCGGCGCGTCCGTACCGGTCGACGCCGGCTTCGGCTTGACGTTGGAGACCACCTTCACGCCGTTCAGCAGGTCGATCGCCGCCTTGAGCTGCATGTCCTTGGTCTTGTCCTCGGGCACATAGGCCGATGAGCCGCCGCCTTCCTCGCCCCCACCCTCATTGCTGAGGTGGCCGCGAAGCCCGGCCTCGCCCACGGTCGAGACGTCCTTGCTCTTGAGTTCCGGCGGCAGTTCCTGCTCGATGACGATGTCGGCATCGATGCCCTTGGCCTGGATCGAGCGTCCGGATGGCGTGTAGTAGCGCGCCGTGGTCAGCCGCAGAGCGCCCTCGCCGCCCAGCGGGATGATGGTCTGCACCGAGCCCTTGCCGAAACTGCGGGTTCCGATGACGGTCGCCCGCTTGTGATCCTGCAGGGCACCCGCGACGATTTCCGAGGCCGAGGCGGAGCCGCCATTGATCAGCACCACCACCGGCTTGCCGTCTGCGAGGTCGCCCTTGGTGGCGTTGAAGCGCTGCGCCTCGTCGGCATGGCGGCCACGGGTCGAGGCGATTTCGCCCTTGTCGAGGAACGAGTCGGACGCCGCGATGGCCTTGTCGAGCAGGCCGCCGGGGTCGTTGCGCAGATCGACGATATAGCCCTTCACCTTGTCGCCCATCGTGGTGCGGAAATGCGCCATGGCCTTCTCGAGGCCTTCCTGGGTCTGTTCGGTGAAAGAGGAAATGCGGATGTAGCCGATGTCGTTCCCTTCGATCGAATACTTCACCGACTGCACCTTGATGCGGTCGCGCGTCAGCTTCTGCTCGAAGGGGTCCTTGCCATTGCGCACGACGGTGAGTGTGATCTCGGTGCCCACCTTGCCGCGCATCTTGTCGACGGCCTCATTGAGGGTCATGCCCTGGATGTCCGTGCCGTCGATCTTCACGATCAGATCATTGGCCATCAGCCCGGCGCGCGAGGCCGGCGTATCGTCGATCGGCGAGACCACCTTGATGACGCCGTTCTCCATGGTCACCTCGATGCCGAGTCCGCCGAATTCGCCGCGGGTCTGCACGCTCATGTCCTGGAATTGCTTCTTGTTCATGAAGCTGGAATGCGGATCGAGCGAATTCAGCATGCCGTTGATCGCCGCCTCGATCATCTTCTGCTCGTCCGGGTCCTCGACATAGTCGGCCCGTACCCGGTCGAACACATCGCCGAACAGATTGAGCTGCTTGTAGGTATCGGCGTTCGAGGTGGCACCCGCCGCCCCGAAGGCTTGCCACAGGAGCGCTGTCGAAACTGCGCCCGCCAGCACCAGGCCGACATTGTGCAAACGGTTGTTCTTCATCCTCGTGCCTCTTTCAAATCACTGGCCCACCAGGGGCCTGAATCTATGGCGTCGGTGCCATTCCTGAATTCGATATATAACACCGGCCGTCCGTCCGGCGCCACATCGCCGAAAAGTGTGACGGAAGCAGGGCCGCCGCCCATTTCTCCCACCGGTTCTCCGGCGCGCAGGAACTCTCCCACATTCGCCGTCAGCTTGTCCATGCCGGCGAGCAGTACCCGGTAGCCGCCGCCGGGGTTGAGAATGACCATCTGGCCGTAAGAGCGGAAGGAACCGGCGAACTCCACCTTGCCATCGGCCGGGGCGGTCACCTGGGCGCCCGCCAGGGTGGCGATCATGGTGCCTTGCGTCTCGCGGCCGAGCGCGTCCGGCTCGCCAAAACGGAGCAAGACCTGGCCCTGGGCGGGCAGGGAGAGCTTGCCCCGGGCATCGCCAAAGGCCAGCGTGGGCTGGCGCAGCAATGCCTCTTTGCGCTTGCGCTCCTGTTCGGCGGCCGAGGCGGCGGCCTCCGCCTTCTGGCGCTCTTCCGCGAGCCGGTCGAGCAACTGTTTGAGGGACTTGGCTTTCTCGGCCAGCTCCGTGGTGCGCTTGCGTTCCGCCTCAAGGTCGGCGTTGCCCTTGCTGATCAGCGCCCGCTTCTGCTCCACAAGCTGGCCCAGGTCGCCGCGCTGGCTGTTGAGCCGGGCGATTTCGCTGGCAACGTCCTCCTTGCGGGTCCTGATCGCGGCTTCCAGCTTTTGCAGCTTGTCGAGCCTGGCGGTGAGCTCAGCCGCCTGGTCCTGCAGGTCGGGGGCGATGGTGCCGAGCAGCATGGCGCCACGTAATGCCGCTAGTATGTCGTCGGGCTGCACCACCAGAGCGGGTGGCGGGTTCTGTTCCAGCAGTTGCAGCCCTGCCAGCAGTTCCGAGAGCGCGTCCTGCTTTTCACCCAGCTCAGCCAAAACCAGGGCGCGATCACGCGACAGGGTCTCGAGCTCAGCCTCGCTCTTGGCCACCACGCCTTCCTGGGCCTGAACCTGCCCCGCGACTGCCGAAAGCTTGCGCGCCACCTCGTCCTCGGCGGCGATCGCCGCCGCGATTTCGCTGGCCAGCCGGGCCTCGTTGGCTTTCCCGCTCTCGATCTGCTGTTGCAGCGTTTCGAGCTGCTGGGCCTCCTGCGCCCAGGCGGCCGGCGCGAAGGCGGCAAGCGTCACCAGCGAAATGGTGGTTATGACAGCAGTACGCTGCATGGATCCTTCAAGCTGCGAGTGTAGTCCAGAGCAATGCCCGCAGGCGATTTACAATCCGTTAATCATGTCAGGCGCCCGGTGCACAACCTCAGGCATTGGCGGGGTTGGAAGACTGAATGTTTGATTTTGTCCCAGATCAATGCGACCCAGACTGCCGTCTGCTATCCGACCACTCACAAGAATCCTTGTGATTTGGCTCCATCAGCGAGCTTTCTTCCTAATGAAAAGGAGTCCGACCATGAGATCCCGGTTCTTATTGTTGGCCGCAAGCCTGCTGGCGATGCTGGGCGGCGCAGCGAGCGCGCAGCAGATCAACGGAACGCCAGGCGCTCCCAGTGCCACCATGTCGATCAGCGGCGAGCAGTTGCCGGCTCCAGCGCCCGTCTTTGGCGGCGTGATCAAGGACAATGCCCTTCAATCCACCCCATGGTGGGCTCCCCGGACCGTGCCGCCCAAGGGTGCGCCAAACGTGCTCCTCATCATGACCGACGACTCCGGCTACGGTGTGCCATCCACCTTCGGAGGCGTGATCCCCACCCCGGCGCTGGACCGGGTGGCGGCAAGCGGCCTGCGCTACACCCAGATGCATTCGACGGCGCTGTGCTCGCCCACCCGTGCGGCGCTGATCACCGGCCGCAATCATCATTCGGCGGGCTTCGGCGTCATCTCGGAGCAGGCGACCGGCTTTCCCGGCTACAATTCGATCATCGGCAAGGACAAGGCAACCATCGGCCGCATCATGAAGGACAATGGCTATGCCACGTCATGGTTCGGCAAGGACCACAATACACCGGCCTTCCAGGCGAGCCAGGCCGGGCCTTTCGACCAGTGGCCGGTCGGCATGGGTTTCGAGTATTTCTATGGCTTCGTGGGCGGCGACACCAACCAGTGGCAGCCCAACCTGTTCCGCAACACCACGCAGATCTACCCCTTCGAAGGCAAGCCGGGCTGGAACCTCACCACCGGCATGGCGGATGACGCCATCAGCTACATGAACCAGCTGAACCAGATCGACCCTTCCAAACCGTTCTTTATCTATTATGTTCCCGGCGGCACGCATGCGCCCCACCATCCGACCCAGGAATGGGTGGACAAGATCCATGCCATGCACCTGTTCGATGACGGTTACGAGAAGCTTCGCGAGCGTATTTTCGCCAACCAGAAGCAGCTGGGTGTGATCCCGCAGGATGCCCAGCTTTCGCCCTGGCCATCGGACATCCTGAAGCCGTGGAACCAGACGACGGACGATGAGAAGAAACTGTTCATCCGCCAGGTCGAGGTCTTCGCCGCCTATGCCGCCTATACCGATCATGAAATCGGCCGGGTCATCCAGGCGGTTGAGGACATGGGCAAGCTCGACGACACGCTGATCATCTACATCAACGGCGACAATGGCACCTCGGCCGAAGGCGGGCCGCTCGGCACGCCCAATGAGGTGGCCTTCTTCAACGGCCTCAACAAGCTGCCCGTCGACGTGCAGATGAAATGGTACGACGTCTGGGGCACCGAGCAGACCTATAACCACATGTCGGCAGCCTGGTCCTGGGCCTTCGATACGCCGTTCAGCTGGTTCAAGCAGATCGCCTCGCATCTGGGCGGTGTCAGGCAGGGCATGGCGGTGTCGTGGCCGGGTCACATCTCTGATCCGGGCGGCATCCGCAACCAGTTCATGCATGTGATCGACGTGGTGCCGACCATCCTGGAGGCCACCGGCATCCGCGCGCCGGACGTCGTTGACGGCATCAGGCAGGCGCCGGTCGAGGGCATCAGCTTCGCCTATACGTTTGACGCCAGGAACGCCGATGCGCCTTCGCGCCACACCACGCAATACTTCGAGATGTTCGGCGATCACGCCATCTATCAGGATGGCTGGATGCTCAGCACCAAGGTGAAGCGTGCGCCGTGGGAGGCCTTCGGGCCCGCCAACCCCGATCCGCTCAACAACGTCACCTGGGAGCTCTTCAATCTCAAGGATGATTATTCGCAGGTGACGGACATCGCGGCCCAACACCCGGAGAAGGTCGAGGAACTGAAGAAAGTGTTTCTGGCGGAGGCCCGGAAATACAATGTCCTGCCGCTTGATGCCTCGGTAGCCTCGCGCATCGTGGCCCCGCGCCCCAACATCACGGCGGGCCGTTCGGAATTTGTCTATACCGTGCCGATGGTCGGCCTGCCGCAGGGTGACTCCCCGCTGCTGCTCAACACCTCCTACACCGTCACCGCCGAGATCGAGGTGCCGGAAGGCGGTGCTGAGGGCATCATCCTGACCTCTGGCGGCCGCTTCGGCGGCTATGGTGTCTACCTCCTCAAGGGCAAGCCGGTGTGGCTGTGGAACATGGTCGATCTCGAGCGCCTGAAATGGGAAGGCCCCGATGCGCTGAGCCCCGGCAAGCATGTGGTGGTCTTCGACTTCAAATATGACGGCCTGGGGCCGGAGACGCTGGCCTTCAACGACTTCGAAGGCGTTGGCCGCTCCGGTACCGGCACCTTGTCGGTCGACGGCACGGTGGTTGCCACCCAGGTCATGAAGCAAACGCTGCCGATGATCCTGCAATGGGACGAGAGCTTCGATGTCGGCTCGGACACGCTCACTGGCGTGAACGACGCCGACTATCAGCCGCCGTTTCAGCTCACTGCCAAGCTTGACCGTGTGACGATAAAGCTCGATCGCACGGTGCTGAGCGAGGCTGACAGGAAGAGGATGCAGGATGCACTGCTGAAGAAGGATTGGTCCATGCCCAACGACTGCGGCGCCCCGGCAAACTCGACGGCGCCGCTCCCCGGGGCTATAGAAAGAACACCGCAATAGAAATCCCCCCTTGTCCCGCCCACAAGTCTTTCTCGGAGAAAAAACAATGATTACGCGCAGAACCTTCGTTTCAAGCCTTGCTGCCGGCGCCGTGGCCCTTGTTCTTGCCGGGTGCCAGATCGATACCCGGACGCCGATACGCGTATCGGAGATCATGTCGGTCGCGCAGTCGGGAGCGCCCGTCCCGGTAAGCGCCGCGATCACCGGCACCTTCGTGACGCCGCAATGGTGCAAGGACGAAGGCACCATGTCGGTCGAGACGATCTCCACGCCAGACGTGCCGCTGCAGCTGACGGGTTGCACGCCCGCCGGCAACGGCGCAACCGGCCAGTTCCAGATGAACACCAATCTGATCCGCACCGACGGTGGCCAGAGCGATGCCGTGATCCTCACCAATGTACTGGAAGGCGACACCGCGCGCTTCGCCGTGTTCCCGCATGGCAAGCACAAGGGTCTCCTGTCGGTGGGCCTGTTCCTCAACCTGCCGCAGCTGCAGGCCGCACAGCAGAAGCTGCTCGCCATGCCGGTGTTCAAGCGCGGCGGCTATGACGGCATGACCAATTTCAGCTTCACCATCGACATCCTGAATGACACCGACAAGCCTGCCAAATTCTATCTGGCGAACGTCGATGCCGGCGGCGACCTGCCGTCCGATGAGGCGATCATGACGATCCCGCCCGGCGGCCAGGACACGGTGACGCTTGATCCCCAGACCCAGGCGACGCTCGCTGCCCGGGGCTGGGTCAACTTCATGTCGATGATCGTGAATTGAGGTTCTTGTCCTTTTGTGCACCTGTCCACCGCTGACTGTGCTTGAGCGCAGTGAGCGAGCACTGAACCGCCATTTCGGGCCTTGCGTCCCCCGGCGAAAGCTGGGGTCAGGCTCCTGTTATCCTTCAAGAGAAGCTGGATACCGGCTTGCGCCGGGATGAATGCCGGAAAACTCAAGACCGCTGGGTCAAGAGTGAAAACTGCGCCGGGTCCCTGACCGTTGTAACCCGGCGGCCGCACTGCTAAGAACACCCAATGGACAAACCTCCCGCCAATTCGCCCGAAGGCAAGGCCGGTCCGGTTTCGGCGCGCATCCGCGCCCGCATCGAGGCGGCCAAGAAGCGCTATCACGCCAACGACAACATCGCGGCCTTCATCGAGCCGGACGAGATGGACGCCCTGCTCGAGGAAGTCGCGGGCAAGATGAAGGGCGTTCTCGAAAGCCTGGTCATCGACGTGGAGCACGACCACAACACCCAGGACACTGCGCGCCGCGTGGCCAAGATGTATCTGAACGAGGTGTTCCGCGGCCGCTACGTGGCGCCGCCGCCGGTCACCGAGTTTCCCAATGCCGAATATCTGAACGAACTGATGATCGTCGGGCCGATCACCGTGCGCAGCGCCTGCAGCCATCATTTCTGCCCGATCATGGGCAGGCTGTGGATCGGCGTGCTGCCCAACGAGCATTCGAACCTGATCGGCCTTTCGAAATATGCCCGGCTTGCCGAATGGATCATGTCGCGGCCGCAGATCCAGGAAGAAGCCATCGCCCAGGTGGCGGACCTCCTGATGAGCAAGGTGGCGCCTGACGGGCGCGCCGTCGTCATGGAGGCCGATCACTTCTGCATGCACTGGCGCGGCGTCAAGGACACCGGCGCCAAGATGGTGAACAGCGTGATGCGCGGGGCTTTCCTCAAGAACCCGTCACTTCGCCGCGAATTCCTCTCCCTCGTCAATCTCAAGGAATGATTTCCGCCCATGATGGTCCGCTGTGTCTATGCAAGCCGCGCCGCGGCCAATCTATCCAACAAGATGATCGAGGATATCGTGGAAAGCTCGCGCCAGAACAATCCGGCGCGCGGCATCACCGGCATTCTCTGCCATAGCGGAAACGTCTTCATCCAGGTTCTGGAAGGCGGCCGCGACGAGGTCTGCGAGCTGTACAATTCGATCGTGCGCGACCAGCGCCACGCCCAGGTACGGCTTCTGGTGTTCCAGGAAATCAGCGAGCGCAAGTTCTGCAACTGGACAATGGGTCATGTCGATATCGCTAAGGTGAACCCGGGCCTCTTGCTCAAGTATCATGTGCGCGCCGAGCTTGATCCTTTCGCCAGTTCCGGCGCCGCCACCATGGCCCTGCTTGACGAACTCGTGGATAGCGCCGCGGTGCACACAAGGCTTGGCTGAGCCTCGGGCGATCAATCGAACTCAGCTGTTCCAAACAAAAACGCTCACCATTGCCCGGCTTGACCGGGCAATCCTCTTCGTGACGGCGGCAAGAGGATGCCCGGATCAAGTCCGGGCATGATGAGCTTTATGGGTTTTGAGTCGCATACAGATGACTGGCTGCTGCTTTAGCCGTCACATGCCTTCATCCACGACAGACCGTCCAGCGTTCCGCCCGCCGGGTGGTATTCGCAGCCGACGAAACCCTCATAGCCGATCTCGTCGAGATGGCGGAAAATCCGCGCGTCATCGAGTTCGCCCGTTCCCGGCTCGTGGCGGTTTGGCACCGAGGATGTCTGCACATGGCCGATCAGCGGCAGCATTTGTTCGAGGCTCCGCATCACATCGCCATGCAGGATCTGACGGTGGTAGATGTCGTATTGCAGCTTCAGGTTCGGCAGGCCCAGGGTGCGGATGAGTTCCGTGGCATGGCCGAAGTCGTTCAGGAAATAGCCCGGCATGTCACGGCCGTTGATCGGCTCGATCAGAATGTCGATGCCGCGCGGCGCTGCCACGGCGCAGGCGTGGCGGATGGCGTTCACAAAGGCTTCGCGGGCCTTCGGGTCGGCCCGCTCACCCTGCCCGCTCATCAGATGCAGGCGCTTGACGGCGCAGGCTTCGGCATAGGGCAGGGCGGTTTGCAGCCCCGCCTGGAACGCCGCCTCTCGCCCGGGGATGGCAGCCAGCCCGCGCTCACCCGCCTCCCAGTCGCCGGGCGGCAGGTTGAACAGCGCCAGCTCAAGCTTCGCATCCTGAAGCCGCCCGGCGATCTCGTCAGGCGCATGGGCATAGGGAAACAGGATCTCGACAGCCTGGAAGCCGTGGTCGGCGGCGGCCGCGAAACGGTCAAGCAGGCTCCATTCGGTGAACATCATCGACAGGTTGGCGGCGAATTTCGGCATGAGGACCACGCTTGGCGAAGGCCCCAGCCTAACGCAACGCCTCTGGCGATCAACTGCCACCAAGGTTCCATCGGCCCCGGTCTTGCGTTATGAGGCGGGGGCATGCCCACGCCCTGCATCATTACCGTGGCGATCACCGGTTCGGTTCCCCGCAAGGAGCATAACCCCGCGGTGCCGATCACCGTTTCTGAACAGGTGGAATCGACCCAGGAAGCCTTCGAGGCGGGCGCCAGCATCGCCCATGTGCATGTGAGGAACGACGATCAGACGCCGACCTCCGATCCTGAGCGTTTCGCCAGGCTGCTCGAAGGCCTGCGCCGCCATTGCCCGGGCATGATCGTGCAGTTCTCGACCGGCGGCCGCTCCGGCCAGGGCACGGCGCGCGGCGGCATGCTGCACCTGGGCTGCGACATGGCCTCGCTCTCGACGGGCTCCTGCAACTTCCCCAGCATCATCTATGAAAATCCGCCGGAGCTCATCCGCTTCCTGGCGCGGAAAATGCTGGACCACAACGTCAAGCCGGAGATCGAGGTGTTCGATCTCTCGATGCTCTATCAGGCGCTGGCGCTCGCCGATGAGGGCCTGTTGCGGCGGCCCCTGCACGTGCAATTCGTGATGGGCGTGAAGAACGCCATGCCGGCGGTACGCCAGGCTTTCGACTTCATGGTCGATGAGGTGATGCGGCTGGCCCCGGAATCAACATGGGTGGCGGCTGGCATCGGCCGTCATCAGCTCGAGGTCAACCGCTGGTGCCTCGAGCGCGGCGGCCATTGCCGTACCGGGCTTGAAGACAATGTCCGCTGGGACTCTGGCCGCCTCGCCGCCTCGAACGACGAGCTCGTCGCCCGCCTCGCCGCACTCTCCGCCAGCCATGACCGCCGTCCCGC
>DAISVW010000029.1:0-13955 GCA_036826695.1 Aestuariivirga sp. | reverse complement strand
AGCAAGTCGCAATCGTCGGCATCGTCGTCGCCGCGCAGACGCTCGTGATCCTCTCCGCGTGCATCGATCTCTCGGTCGGCGCCACCATGGTGCTGTCGTCTGTGGTGATGGGACAATTCACGTTCCGCTACGGCATCCCCGTGGAGATTTCGATTCTGTGCGGTCTGGCCTGCGGAACGCTGTGCGGTCTCATCAATGGCTGGCTCATCGCCTATCAGAAATTGCCGCCGTTCATCGTTACGCTCGGGACATGGCAGGTTTTCAACGCGATCAAATACATCTATTCGCGCAATGAAACGATTCGCACTCAGGACATCGAAGCAGAAGCGCCGCTGCTGCAATTCTTCGGAACACAGATCAAAGGATTCGACGTTCTGGGCCTTCAGATAGGCTTCGGGGGAGCGGTCTTTACCTATGGCGTCGTCTTCATGGTGCTGTTGGTGCTCGTTATCTGGTACATGCTGAATTTCACGGCCTGGGGCCGGCGGGTCTATGCGGTGGGCGACGATCCCGACGCCGCCGAACTCGCGGGGGTTCCCGTCAAGCGCATGCTTCTGACGGTCTACGGCCTCGCCGGCCTGATCTGCGGCATCGCGGGTTGGGTCCTGATTGGCAGAATTGGGTCGGTTTCGCCGACGTCCGGTGAATTCGCGAACATCGAATCGATCACCGCCGTCGTGATTGGCGGCATCTCCCTCTTCGGCGGCCGCGGTTCGATCCTCGGCATGATTTTCGGCGCATTGATCGTCGGCGTCTTCTCGCTGGGCTTGCGCCTCTATGGCGCTGACGCGCAGTGGACCTATCTGTTGATCGGCGTACTGATCATCGGCGCCGTCACCGTCGACCAGTGGATCAGAAAGGTGGCAGGCTGATGAGCGAGGCTCCCATTCTCACCGCGCGCGGCCTCGTCAAGCGCTATGGCCGCGTCACCGCCCTCGACAACGCCGACTTCGATCTCTACCGCAACGAGGTGCTTGGCGTGATCGGCGACAACGGCGCCGGCAAGTCGACGCTGATCAAGGCGATCTGCGGCGCCGTCATTCCCGACGAGGGCGAGATCAGGCTCGATGGCGAGACGCTGCACTTCAAGACGCCGATGGATGCGAGGCTCGCCGGTATCGAGACCGTCTATCAGAACCTTGCGCTGTCTCCCGCCCTGTCGATCTCCGACAACATGTTTCTCGGCCGCGAATTGCGCAAGCCCGGTCCGCTGGGCAGTGTGTTCCGCATGCTTGACCGCCGGACAATGGAGAAGCGGGCCCGCGAGAAGCTCTCAGAACTGGGGCTGATGACCATCCAGAACATCGGCCAGGCGGTGGAAACACTGTCAGGCGGGCAGCGCCAGGGCGTGGCGGTGGCGCGCGCCGCCGCCTTCGGCACCAAGGTGCTGATCATGGACGAGCCGACCGCGGCGCTGGGCGTCAAGGAATCGCGGCGCGTTCTGGAACTGATTCTGGACGTCAAGCGGCGCGGCCTGCCGATCGTGCTGATCTCGCACAACATGCCCCATGTGTTCGAGGTGGCGGACCGCATCCATATCCACCGGCTGGGCAAACGGCTCTGCACCATCAACCCGAAGGACTTCACGATGTCCGACGCGGTGGCCTTCATGACCGGCGCCAAGACCCCGCCGGCGGAGTTGCTGGCAGCCTAGCCCGCGGCCGCCGGAGAACCGGGCAGCATGATCTTTTCCGGCGCCAGCAGGGCGATCCGGCCGTCGCCGCTGGTGGCAATGTTGTGAATGAAGAAATGCGTCGTATCGGTGTCGACCGCGTCCATCACCGGCGAGGGCGCAGACACGATGACGAGGCCACCCGCTGTGCCGATCCACTCGATGTGGCGGTGGCCATGCATGAGAATGGCGCGGCCGGCCAGTTTCTGCAGGCGGCGCACCACATAGCTGCCGTTGATCAGCGCCGTGCCGACGCGCTCCGACAGGGCGGCCGCCGGTTTGGGATATTCCACGACATGGTGATGGAGCGCGATGATCCAGCCGGCGCGGGGATAGAGCGCCGCCATCGCCTCGACGGCCCTTGACTGGGCGAGCGAAACCATGCCCAGCGCGTTGGTGAAGGAGAAATGCGTATCGGCGTTGGAATTCAGCACCACTACCCCGAGCCCGTCGTCGCTTCCTGGTGGAACGATCATCGGAAAGGCGAGATCGGCGACATCGGCGAGACGGTGCGACAGGCGGTGCGAACCCTTGTCGGCAAAGGCGGAGATATCCGCAGCAAAGGGTGCAAGATAGTCCGCCAGCGTCTGGCCGGGCTTGCCGGTTTCCGCATCGAACACCTGGGTGCGCGTCCCTTGCAAGGCGTTGAGTGCCGAAAGCATGCGGAGCTGGCGCAGCCGCTTCAGCGGGCTCGTTGGCAATTCGAGCCGCGCCGGATTGGCGCGGTCGACGACGTTGAGGTCATGATTGCCGGGAAGTGCGAGAACGCGTTCCGCCAGCTGCGGGTAGGGGGCGAGCGTGTCGAAGAAGGCTGCCCACTCGGTCGAGGTGCCGGCATCGGTCAGATCGCCGGAAATCAGAATGACGTCGATGGGTTCGCTGCGATGGATTTCGGCAAGGCGGGTCCAGACCCGCTCAAGGCGCTGGTTGCCGCGCGGGCCCGCTCGGCCGCTCTCGATGCGAAAGCCATAGGGACCCGCCACCACATGGATGTCAGAGAGATGCGCGATGCGCCAGCGCCGCGCGCGGGCATCCGCCGTGGCAAAACCCTGGAGGCCGGTGGGGGCGGCCATGAGCGCATCAGCCAGCCCCCACATGAGCGCCGCGA
Organism: Aestuariivirga sp.; assembly: GCA_036826695.1. Lineage (GTDB taxonomy): Bacteria > Pseudomonadota > Alphaproteobacteria > Rhizobiales > Aestuariivirgaceae > Aestuariivirga. The sequence continues at coordinate 11,175 of DAISVW010000029.1, read as the reverse complement.
CGCTGAAATAGATGGCGAGGATCGCCACGGCATTGGCGACGACCGGTCCGAGCAATTGCAGCGGCGCTGCGAATTCGGCGAAACTCGACGTCCAGCGCGTGTATGGCCAGGCAAGCGTGGCGATCCAGACCGCGAATGCACTGAGGATGAGGGCTGAAACCAGCGAACTGAAGGACCTGATGCGCCGGAGTTCCACCGTATCGCTGCCCGGCTTGAGGATACGCTCGGCCAGGTGCCGCAGCGCCTCACGGCCGATCAGATAGCCGGGCTGGATGCCGATCCCCTGCAGCGACCAGAAGCTCGCCTCCATCATCCGCATCACCGGCCGGCCGCCAAACCAGATGGCCGCTGCGAGTGCGGCCAGGGTGATCAGCGAACCAAGCCCGGTCAGCATCAGCAGCGCCTGAGTGGAGAACTTGCCGATCCACAGCGACGCAACGAGCGGCAGAAAACCAAGCGCCAGCCCCGGCAGGCCGATCAGCAGCAGCCAGGCGACGACCAGCTTGCCGAGCCCGATCTCGGCCAGAAGGCTGCCGCCCAGCGACAGCAGCGACCGCTGCTTGGTGCTCGAGGCATCGTCCTCGATATCGCCGTCGCGCGGATCGAGCAGCGCCGTCATGCGGCTTGCCAAGCGGGAAAAACTGCTCTCAACATCGTCTCATGCGGCTTTTCAGACTTTGCGGAAGGTTTCGATGAACGGCACGTCCCACGGCAGCGGCCCGGAAACCGGGCTTTCCACTATAAGCGGTCTGCTGCTGGTCGGCACCACAATATTGGTCATGGGGGCGCTGGCCTGGGGAGAACTGGTGTTCGCCCCCGCCGCCTTCGCCATCTTCGTCGTCATGGTGGTGTGGCCGCTGCAGGCCTATCTCCAGGCGCGCATGCCGCGCATGCTGGCGATCCTGATCACGGTGCTCGTCACGCTGTTCTGCGTGGGTGCGCTGCTGATGCTCTTCGTTTGGGGCATGAGCGTGGTCGGCCAATGGCTGGTCCGCAATGGCGGCCGCCTGCAGGGCATCTATGAGGTAGCCATCAACTGGCTGGAGATGCACGGGTTCGGCGTGGCCGGACCGCTCGCCGAGACCTTCAACATGTCCTGGTTCATGAGAACCATCCAGGCGACGCTGGCGCGCCTCAACGGCATTCTGGGCTTTTCGGCCCTCGTTTTTGCCTTTGCGGTTCTGGGTCTTCTGGAAACGGAGAACCTGGTCAAGCGCCTGCAACGGTCCGGAAGCCGCTTCGGCGGCGTCGATATCGTCGCGGTGGGGCGCGAGACGGCGGCCAATTTCGGGAAATACATGCTGGTCCGCACCGTGATCAGCGCGGTGACGGGGCTCGCCGTTTGGATCGTCGCCTATTCGGTTGGCCTCGAGTTTCCAGCCGCCTGGGCGGCCATCGCCTTCACGCTGAACTATGTGCCCTACATCGGTTCGCTGGTGGCAACCCTGCTGCCCGCGGTTTTCGCGCTTCTTCAGTTCGAGTCCTTCCAGATCGCCCTCGTGGTGCTGGGTTGCCTTACCGTGATCCAGTTCATCGTCGGCAGCTATCTCGAGCCGGTGATCACCGGCTCGACCCTGTCCCTGTCGCCATTCGCGGTGATGCTCGTGGTGTTCCTCTGGAGCCTGCTGTGGGGCCGCACTGGCGCCTTCATCGGCGTGCCGATCCTCATCGCGGTCATGACCGTGTGCCGTCAGTTGCCATCCATGAAATGGCTCACCGTGATGCTTTCGGGGGGTAAGGAGTGATCTGCAGGGGTAAGGCGAGGGTAGTAAGGAAGCATGCCGTCAGCATCAGCGCCGAACCCGCCAGGCAGGCTGATATTCCGCCCCACTGATAGAGCAGGCCCGACAGCAGCGTGCCGGTAAAGCGTCCGGCGGCATTGGCCGCATAATAGAAGCCGACATCCTCGGCGGCCTTTTCCGAACCGGCATAGGCGAGGATCAGATAGGAGTGGATCGCCGAATTGACGGCGAACACCGCCCCGAACACCGCGAGCCCGGTTACCAGCAGCAGGTCCGGGCGCAACGGAAGAAGTGCTGCAAACCCGGCGACGATCAGCGCCGGAACCAGCGCCAGCAGGCCTGACCAAAGCCGCGCCGCCGGCACTTCGGCTGAAAGCCCGTCGGGGCTGCGCCGGATGATGGCCGGCGCTGCGGCCTGGATCAGGCCATAGAGGACCGTCCACAATGCCATGAAGCCGCCAACCATCGTGAAGGTCCAGCCATTGGCATAGAGGAAGACCGGGACGCCGACCACGAACCAGACATCGCGCGCGCCGAACAGGAAGATGCGCGCCGCTGCCAGCAGGTTGACGCCGCGGGACTTGGCGATCAACTCGCGCGCGGTGCTGCTGGCCTTGCTCTTTCCCATCATCGGCGGCAGCGACAGCAAGACGCCGAGCAGCACCACGGCCAAAGCCGCCGCCATCACCCAGAGCGAAAGGCGGAACCCCAGGAATTCCAGCAGAAGCCCGCCAAGAAAGAAACCGAGACCCTTCATGGCGTTCTTGGAGCCGGTGAACCAGGCCACCCATCTGAACAGGCGGCCATGCGCATTTTCCGTCTTTGCCTCCTTCTCCGCAACCTTGATGGCGGACTTGGCGGCGGTCTTGGTCAGGTCCTTGGCGATTCCGCAGATGCCCTGCGCGACCACCACCCAGACGACCGAAAAGGCAACCGCCCAGTCAGGCGACAGTGCCGACAGCTCGAGAAAGCCGAGGAGCTGCGTGGAAAGCCCGATGCCAAGCATGCTGGTGATGCCGTAGCGGGTGGCCAGCCAGCCGCCGATGAAATTCGCCGCTATGCCCGCCGCCTCGTAGAGCAGGAACAGGAAGGACAGCACGAAGGGCGAGTAGCCGAGCTGGAAGAAATGCAACAGCACCAGCATTCGCAAGGCGCCGTCGGTGAGCGTGAAGCCCCAATAGGCTGCGGTGACGACGGCGTAGTTGCGTGCGCCGGGAGACATCAGATGCCGGTGTCCCGCATGTGGCAGGCGAGATCGACCATGCGGCAGGCATAGCCCATCTCATTATCGTACCAGGCATAGACCTTGAGCAGCGTGCCGTCGGTGACCAGCGTGGACAGCCCGTCGACGATCGCCGAGCGGCTGTCCCGCGCATAATCGGCGGACACCAGCGGCCGCGGCTCATAACCCAGTATGCCGGCAAGCGGGCCGCCGGCAGCCTCGGCAAACAGGGCGTTGACCTCATCCTTCGTGGTCTCGCGTTTCACTGCAAAGACGCAGTCGGTGAGCGAGGCGGTGAGTACGGGAGCCCGCACCGCATGGCCGTCCAGCTTGCCCTTGAGCTCGGGATAGATCAGTGCGATGGCGGTGGCGCTTCCGGTGGTGGTGGGCTGCAGCGAGAGCATGGCAGAGCGCGCACGCCGCAGGTCCTTGTGGGGCGCATCCACCACCACATTGGTGTTGGTCGGGTCGTGGATGGTGGTGATCTGACCGTGGCGGATGCCAATCGTCTCATGGATGACCTTCACCACCGGCGCCAGGCAATTTGTGGTGCAGGATGCGGCGGTCACGATCTGGTGCCGCGCCGGATCGTAGAGATGGTGATTGACGCCGACGACGACGTTGAGCACGTCCGGCTCCTTGACGGGGGCTGCGACGATCACCCGCTTGGCCCCGCGCCGAAGGTGACCGTCGAGCGTGGCATGATTCAGGAACTTGCCGGTGCACTCGAGAACCACATCGACGCCCAGGTCGCCCCATGGGATGTCCCCGGCCGCCGGGAGTGCCGAGAAGCCTGCTCTTCGCTCGCCGATGCTGATGGCGTTCTCGCCCTCCGTGCCGATGCTGGCCTGCCAGCGCCCCTGCACCGAGTCGAATTCCAGCAGATGCGCGGTCGCCGCAACGCCGCCCTTGATCTCGTTCACATGCACAATGTCGAGGCGGTTGTCGCGCCGGGGGTCCTCGGTGCCGCGCCAGGCGCCGCCCAGCGCTGCCCGCAAGGCCAGCCGGCCGATCCGCCCCATGCCGTTGATGCCAACCCGCATTCCCTGGGCCTCCCTCATATGCCGGCCGCTCGCCTGGTCTGACAGACTGGCGTCTCCATCATCGGCTGAAGTCCGGTCACGCAGAGTTCTGGCCGGCCGTTGCAGCAGTCCGTGAACAGGAAGACCATGACCTGGCGCAGCCTGGAGAGCCTGGCACGGTAGATCATGCTGCGGCTCTGCCGCCGCGCCGACACCAGCCCCGCGTGCCTGAGCATGGCGAGATGCGCTGACAGCGTGTTGTGAGGCACCTTGAGACGGCGCGCGAGATCTCCCGCTGGCAGGCCGTCAGGTTCATGTTTCACGAGCAGCCTGAGCACGCCGAGCCGGGTCGGCTGGGCGAGGGCAGAAAACACCTGAATCGCAGACTTCGTATCCATATGTCCGGAGAAATGGACAGGTTTTATGACAGCCGGGTGACGGCGGCGGCCCGGCCAGCGTCAGGGGCCGGCGTGATCATTTGCCGATCACGGGCCTTACTGCTTCAGGTCGTAAAGGATCTCGTTGCGGCGCAGAAAGCCCGGCGTGAAGGGATCGTTGTTGTAGGCAAAGACAGGCGTTCAAGCCGTTTCGAGACCCTTGCCCTCGAGCCATTCCCGCAACGCGGCATCCTTGGCGCGAAACAGCTCGTCCGACCACCAGCCGCTGAACCTGATGGCGGCGCGGCGCGTGGCAGGAATTTCCCGCAGCCGGACATCGGTTCCGGCGGGCTTTGGCAGGCTATCCAGCGTGTAGCCCGATGGCATGATGAACTGGATGGTCCAGGAACCGTCTTCCGACTTCTGGGTTACCGGCGCCGTCATGGCGATCTTCTCGCCCTCCCGCTCCCTTGCGAAGATGTAGCGGGCCAGCGGGCCGAACCCAGACCTCACCGCCTGGTCGCGCGTCCCCGTCCGTGTAACCTCCGCCACGGTCAACGCCGGGTAGGCGCGGATTTCCATGGGCCCCTGGGCCGCGATCACCTGGTAGCGGGCGAGCTCCACATTGCGCGTTTGCAAATACCAGAACAGGAACAGCCCGAGGACCGCCAGAAGCAGCCCGAGAAGAACATAGACCAGCATGCGAGAGGCTTTCGGCATTTGGATTTCCACGACCCGGAGGCTACCACAGCCGCAGGGTGCCGTCACATGGCGGCGCCGATGGCGCTCCGCCAATCGGGTTTGAAGCCCACAACCATGGAGGAATTCGGAATGTTCCGGTTGAAGGCGCGGGCATGCCAGAGGCTGAACTCCCGGTCTTCGTCACCGGCGGCAAGCTTGCGGACTTTCGCGAACATCCGGTAGCTCTGGTTGTATTGCGAGAAGTCCAGCAAGACCTCCCTCATCTTGATCATCCGCGCGGCAAGCTCTGATCCGGGCGCGAACACGGCGGTCATTTCATCGCGGAAAAGCTCCGGCAGCTGGTAGAACTCGCCCGCGAAGTAGCTGACCACGGCATTGCGGGTCTGGGTGTGATCGGCCGTCTTCTGCACCTGGAAACGCAGGAAAGCCAGCGACGGGCCGACCTCCTCGGGCACCAGCAGCATCGTCAATGCCGGAGCCAGAACCTCGCCCTTCCGGGTCGACACCCGGGGCCGCATGGCGGGCATCGGCATGCCCTCGTGGTTGCGCACCGCAATCTGCCGGATCCGGCACTGCCATCCGACAAACTCCTGCTGCAGTGCAATATTGCTCAATTGCCGCATGCTTTTCCGTCCAAAAGTCACTTTACAGATTGGTATAGAGTTCGCCTAATATGGTTGCAATTGGTTTTGCCCGCGTCCGGGCAAACCGGCAGCTTGGGAGGATTTCCATGACACGCGTAGCGGTAATCGGAGCTGGCCCGTCGGGCCTTGCGGCGCTGAGGGCTTTTCAGTCAGCCAAGAAGAAAGGCGCCAAGATTCCGGAGGTCGTGTGCTTCGAGAAGCAGGACGATTGGGGCGGGCTTTGGAAATATACCTGGCGGACCGGGCTCGACGAACATGGCGAGCCCGTCCATTGCTCGATGTACCGCTACCTGTGGTCCAACGGGCCGAAGGAGTGCCTCGAGTTTGCCGACTATACCTTCGAGGAGCATTTCGGAAAGCCGATCCCCTCGTATCCGCCGCGCGCCGTGCTGTGGGACTACATCGTCGGCCGCGTCAAGAAGGCCGGGGTGCGCAAGTGGATCAGGTTCAATACCCCGGTGCGCATGGTGAACTGGAACAAGAAGAAGAAGAAGTTCGAGGTCACCGTCCATGATCGCCCCAAGGACAAGATGTGGACCGAGGACTTCGATTACGTGATCTGCGCCTCCGGCCACTTCTCGACGCCGCATGTGCCGTTCTTCGAGGGGCTCGACGGGTTCAACGGCCGCGTGCTGCACGCCCATGATTTCCGCGACGCGCTGGAGTTCAAGGGCAAGGACGTGCTGATCGTCGGCCGCAGCTACTCTGCGGAGGACATTGGCTCACAGTGCTGGAAGTATGTCGCAAAGTCGGTGACGACCACCTATCGCTCGCGGCCGATGGGCTTCAAGTGGCCCAAGAACTTCGAGGAGCGGCCTCTGCTGCAAAAGATCGTCAACAAGACGGTTCACTTCAAGGATGGCAGCACCAAGGAAGTCGACGCGATCATCCTTTGCACGGGCTATCAGCATTACTTCCCCTTCCTCGAGGAAGACCTGCGTCTCAAGACCACCAACCGTCTGTGGCCCGCCAATCTCTACAAGGGTGTTGTCTGGCAGAACAATCCGCGGCTCTTCTATGTCGGCATGCAGGACCAGTTCTATACCTTCAACATGTTCGATGCCCAGGCCTGGTATGTGCGCGACATCATCATGGGCCGCATCAAGCTGCCCAAGGCGGACGCGATGAAGAAGGACTGGACCAAGTGGCTGAAACGCGAGGAAAAGCTTCAGGACGCTGAGCAGATGATCTGGTTCCAGGGCGACTATGTGAAGGAACTGATCGCCGCCACCGATTACCCGGACTTCGACATCGAAGCCGTGAACAAGACCTTCATGGAGTGGGAACACCACAAGATGGAAGACATCATGGGCTTCCGCAACCACGGCTACCGCTCGGTGATGACCGGCAACATGGCGCCCAAGCACCACACGCCGTGGAAGGACGCGCTCGACGATTCGATGGAGGCCTATCTCGCCGTGAAGTGAAGCGGCGGCGGCTAGGAGCGGGGCCGCAGCTTGTCCGGATCGTAGTGCGGGAAGCGCACGATCCGGGCCGGCAGGCGCTTGGCATGGCCGTCGAGCTTGCCGATCTCGACCTCCGTTCCGATCGCTGAATTCAGCGCATCGACCCGGGCCAGCGCGATGGTCTTGCCGAGAAGCGGCGATCGCGTGCCGCTGGTGACGACGCCCACCTGGGCGCGGCCCAGATGCACGCAGTCACCATGGCCTACCGCCTCGTTGGCGTCGATTTCAAGCCCGACGAGCTTGCGGCGGGGATGTTCCTTGCGCTCGAGAAGCGCCGAACGGCCGATGAAATCCTCGGTCTTGCTCTTCAGCGGCACGGTGAAGCCGATGCCCGCTTCGAACGGATCGGTTTCCGAATTGAACTCATAGTTGGCGAAAATGAGCCCGGCCTCGATGCGCACCATGTCCAGCGCTTCAAGGCCCATCGGCCTGATGCCGCGCTTCTGGCCTGCTTCCCACACGGCGTCGAACACCGCGGCCGCGTCCTTCGGGTGGCAGAAGATCTCGTAGCCCAGTTCTCCCGTGTAGCCGGTGCGCGGCCCCACCACCGGCGGCCCTGCGAAATGGCCGATGCGGCCCACGCGGGAGCGGTCCCGTTCCAGATGATCTCCTTCATGAGTTCGCGGCTCTCCGGCCCCTGCACGGCAATGTTGTGAAGCTGATCCGTCGAGGAGCGGACCCAGGCCTTGTAGCCCATCTTCTCCGCCTGCTCGCGCAGCCACACGCCGCCGTAATCATCGCCGCCGATCCAGCGGAAATTGTTGGCGCCGAGCCGGAACACCGTGCCGTCGTCGATCATGCCGCCATTGGGATAGCACATCGCGGTGTAGACCACCTGGCCCACGCCCAGCTTGCGGATGTCGCGCGGCAGGCAATATTGCAACAGGGCTTCGGCGTCCGGCCCCAGCACCTCGAACTTGCGCAAGGGCGAGAGATCAAGCACCACGCATTTCTGCCGGCAGGCCCAGTATTCGTCGATGGCGCCGCCGTTGTTGAAACGGCTGGGCAGCCAGTAGCCGCGGTACTCCACGAAGTTTCGCGACATGGCCGAAAGGCGCGGGTGGAAAGCGGTTTCCTTGGTCATCTGCGGGTCTGCATCGGGTGTCATGCGATAGGCCACTGCTCTGGAGAAGGAGTTTTTCGCCGCATAAGTGCGCACATGGATGTCGGTCGGGTTCCAGCCATTGCCTGGGTCGATGTCGTCCGGGCAGGAGGAACTCACACAGACGAGATCGGTCAGTGCACGGAGCAAGACGTAATCGCCTGGGCGCGACCATGCCTCGTCCGAGACAATCTGATCGGCCGCGTCCATGCGCGTATTGTAGAAGAAATTGAGCGCCTCCCAGCCCCTGCGTGGCGCAATTGAGTAGGGGTTCAGCGCGCGGTTGAAGTTTCCCGTGCAGTTGACATGGCCGGGATAGCCCATGTCGTCATAGTAGCGCGGCGTGCAGGCGGTGGCGAAGGCGTCATGGCGGCCCACCGTGTCCTGCACCACTTCGACCAGAGGCTCGAAATCGAATCCGAAGGCCTTGGACGGCAGGCCCGGCACGGGAAGCGCCCGGCCGGTGAGCGTGCGGGTGACCGTGGCGTCGAGCGCATTCTCGAGACCCTTGTCGAGCTTGCGCGCCGAGAAACACTGGAAGTCCGTCATCTGACGCCCGTCGACGTCGATGATCTGAATGTATTCGCCGGCCTTGACGACATAGGCCTCGGCTGTCGCCGCCCTGACGCGGATGTCCTGTAGCGGTTCGCGCAACGGATCGGGCAAGGGTGTCATGCCTGACTTGTACTGCACAGGATTGGCGCGCTTGATGAAAAGCAGGATGTCGGTGGGCGTATCCTGGCGGTCGAAGTCCATGGCACCGCCGGGAGCGGAGACCTTCAGCACCCCTTCGCGCTGCACAATGAATTCGCAGGTCTCGCCGGCGGGTCCGGCGCCGAACACCCGCAGCATGGGCTTCCCGCCCGGCGCGCCCAGAATGCCGCAATCGGCGCGGCCACCGGGGCCCGTTGCCACCAGTTCGGCGGCTTGCAGGCCTTCGATATCCACAAGTTTCAGATGGTCTCCCGGATCGACCCTGACGGCCAAGGACCCGCCGCCTTTCACCACATAACGCTCGGTGCCAAAGGGCAGGCTGCGCAAGCCCGGACGGAGGATGGTGCTTGGGCGCGGCGGCAAGAGGTTGGCCACATCGTTCATAGCAAGAGCCTATGGTCAAAGCCAGGCAGGGACAAGATCAAATTGGGCGAAAGCGGTTGCGAATGGGCAGGCCGCGCACGGGTCATCTTTACGGCTCTGTTGCGTCGCAACATGAATTCCTGCTGGTTCTCTTGACGACCGGGATATCCAATTTGAACCAATCCAAAGCCACTTGACGGCCATTCGCCGTCATCTCACTATCCCCATCAGCCTTGGGAAGGGGCAGCAGAGGGGAACATCATGCGGACGAACGGACCGAAATCCGGCGTGGCGTGGATGAACAATGTGGGGCGCATGCCGCGGATGGCGGCGAACTTCTCCCTCGAAGCAATCACAAGAAAACTGAACTTTGGAGGAGAGGCTTATGTCTGACAACGCAAACCCGCGCGAACTGGTGCGCGCGCTCGACTGGCGGGGGGCCTTCTGGGTCGCCGCCGGCGGGCCGCCGCGCGTGCTGTTCTCGATCGGCGGCATCGCCGGCACCACCGGGCAGCTCGCTTTTCTCGTGTGGATGATTTCCATGACGATGGGCTTCCTGCAGTCCTTTACCTATGCCGAGATCGCCGGCATGTTCGGCAACAAGTCGGGCGGCGCCTCCGTCTATGGCGCCACCGCCTGGCTGCGGTACTCGAAGTTCATCGCGCCGCTGTCGGTGTGGTGCAACTGGTTCGCCTGGAGCCCGGTGCTGTCGCTCGGTTGCGCCATCGCCGCGGGTTACATCCTCAACGCATTGTTCCCGATTCCGGCAGGTGATTCGCAAGCGGTCATCGACTGGGTGGCGGCCAATGCCAGCCAGTTCACCGCGCAAACCCAGTCGGTGATCGACTACATGGCCGCCAATGCTGGCGTCGCCGAAGCGGACGCCATCAAGGCGGTGGCCACCAATGCCGGCGTCGCGGCGTTGACCCCGGCGGTCCGCACCTGGACGGCCTTGAGCTTCGGCATTCCCGGCCTGGGCACGCTCAACTTCAACTCCACCTTCGTGATCGGCGTCATCCTGATGCTGATCATCTTCGCCATTCAGCACCGCGGGATCGCGTCCACGGCCGCCGCCCAGAAGTGGCTTGCCATCATCGTGCTGGTGCCGTTGCTGCTCGTCGGCCTGGTGCCGATCCTCACCGGACAGATCAACTCCGCCAATGTCACCGCGCTTGTGCCGCCCACCGCGGCCTATTCAGGCGTTGACGCGGCGGGCTGGACGCTCGGCGGCTGGACGCTGTTCCTTGGCGGCCTCTACATCGCCGCCTGGTCGACCTACGGTTTCGAGACCGCGGTGTGCTACACGCGCGAACTCAAGAACCCGAAGACCGATACGTTCAAGGCCATCTTCTTTGCGGGCCTTCTCTGCTGCGTGTTCTTCTTCCTGATTCCCTTCTCCTTCCAGGGGGTGTTGGGGCAGTCGGGCATGCTGGCGCCTGGCATCGTGGATGGCACCGGCATCGGCGAGGCACTCGGCAACATGGTAGGCGGCGGCAAGGTGGTGACCCAGATCTTCGTGATCCTGATGATCCTCGCTCTGTTCCTGGCCATCATGACGGCCATGGCGGGCTCCTCGCGCACCCTCTATCAGGGCTCGAAGGACGGCTGGCTGCCGCGTTACCTGACGCAGGTGAACGAGAATGGCGCGCCAACCCGCGCCATGTGGACGGACCTCGCCTTCAACGTGTTCCTGCTGGCGCTGGCATCCGACATCGCGGGCTACTTCTTCGTGCTGGCGATCTCCAATGTGGGCTACATCATCTTCACCTTCCTCAACCTCAATGCCGGCTGGATTCACCGGGTCGATTCCGGACACATCGC
>DAISVW010000028.1:0-14133 GCA_036826695.1 Aestuariivirga sp. | reverse complement strand
CGCTCGGCATAGGCGACCTGGTCTTCTTTCGCCGCCTCGCCGTAGCGGCGCGGGTTTTCGCCGGCCACATGGCCAGCGCCCAGATAGGCCAGACGGTCGCCCGCCACGGTATAGAAGTAGCCTCTGGTGCGCTGCGAACCGGTGAGTTTTTCCAGCATCCAGCCTGCCCCGTCGTCGCTGATCCGGCACTTGAACCAGGGATAGACGGTGAGCGGCAGGGTGCCGCCGGCTTTCAGCGTGCGGCAGCGCCAGCTTCCCGTAGCGTCAAAACCGTCGGCCAGCGGCAGCGGCTTGCCGGCCAGCGCGTCGTCGAGCACCGCCTTGTCGGCAGCCGATCCGCCCGCCCGGGCCTCGGCGAGAGCCTCCGAGACGGTGGCATCGAAGCCGGCCAGACGCTGCTTGTCAGCGGCAGACAGCTTGCCGGCGAGCGCGCCATCGGCATGTGCGGGCCCGGCGGCGGCCAGGAACAAGAACAGGATGAAAACGATATTTCGCATGTCATTTTTCTGCCAGATCGGCAGATGGCTGACAAGTGGGCGGCTGCTGCCGGCGGACGCAGGCCCCCCTTTTGACCTGCATCGGATTTGTGCTAGGGAGACCTCGGCGTATGGGAGGCACAGGGGGGTCCTGCTGCCGGGCCGAATGGTTAAGAAATCAATCAAGGACGAACAGAAAATGAGTGACGTGGCTGAGCGGGTGAAGAAGATCGTCGTCGAGCATCTCGGCGTTGACGCCGACAAGGTGAAGGCTGAGGCGAGCTTCATCGATGACCTCGGGGCGGACAGCCTCGATACGGTCGAGCTGGTCATGGCCTTCGAGGAGGAATTCAGCATTGAAATCCCCGACGATGCCGCCGAGTCGATCCAGACCGTCGGCGATGCCGTCAAGTTCATCGAAAAGAGCGCGGCGTAAGCCATCGCGCTGGATCGCCCGGCAGGCGCGATCAAATCGATAATCGGCGCGGGGGCAGGGAATCGGGAACCTGCCGCCGCGTTTTTTGTGGAAAGAGCATCGCATGCGGCGAGTCGTCGTCACTGGGATTGGCATGGTTTCCCCTCTGGGAACGGGGTTCGAGGAAAGCTGGAGCCGGCTGCTCGCCGGTCAGTCCGGGGCTGGCCGGATCACCCGTTTCGATGCCTCCGACCTCTCCTGCCAGATCGCCTGCGAGGTGAAGCGGGGCGATGGCAGCAACGGCACCTTCAACCCCGAACAGTGGATGGACCCCAAGGAAATCCGCCGCTACGACGACTTCATCATCTACGCCGTTTCGGCCGCCAAGCAGGCGATGGCCGATTCGGGCGTGGCGCTCAACACCGAAGACGAAAAGTGCCGGGCCGGGGTGCTGATCGGCTCGGGGATCGGCGGGCTCAGCAACATCGCCGACACGACCCTGCTGTTGCAGGAAAAGGGCCCGCGCCGGGTCAGCCCGTTCTTCATTCCGGGCTCGCTGATCAACCTCGCCTCCGGGCTGGTGTCGATCGAGTTCGGCCTCAAGGGACCGAACCACGCGGTGGTCACCGCCTGTTCCACCGGTTCGCATGCGATCGGCGATGCGGCGCGCATCATCGCGTTTGACGATGCCGACATCATGGTGGCGGGCGGCGCCGAGTCCGCCATCTGCCGCATCGGCATTGCCGGTTTCATCGCCTGCAAGGCGCTGGCCACCAAGTTCAACGACCGGCCCGAACAGGGCTCCCGCCCCTACGACAGGGACCGCGACGGCTTCGTGATGGGCGAGGGCGCCGGTGTCATGGTGCTGGAGGAACTCGAACACGCCAAGGCCCGCGGCGCCAGGATCTATGGCGAGATCATCGGCTATGGCATGTCGGGCGATGCCTATCACGTCACCGCCCCGTCATCCGACGGCGACGGCGCATACCGCTGCATGAGGGCGGCTCTGAAGCGCGCCGGGCTCCAGGCGCATGACATCGACTATGTGAATGCCCATGGCACCTCGACGCCGCTCGGCGACGAGATCGAGCTTCGCGCCGTCGAACGCCTGATGGGCAACGGTGCAGCCGGGCTCACCATGTCGTCCACCAAATCCTCCGTCGGCCATCTGCTCGGCGCGGCGGGCGCGGTGGAGGCGATCTTCTCGCTGCTCGCCATCCGGGACAATGTGGCCCCGCCCACCATCAATCTCGACAATCCATCCGTCGAGACGGCGATCGACCTTGTGCCCAATGCCGCGAAAAAGAAAGAGATCAACACAGTTCTGTCCAATTCCTTTGGTTTTGGCGGAACCAATGCATCTCTGGTCATGCGCCGCTATGCGGCCTGAATGTCTGAGGTAGGAACCGGTTGCGCATACCGAAGCCATCCGTGAAAGTGCCGGACGCCCGGCAATCGAGACGGCGGGCCCCGGCCTTGTATCGCGTGCTGAGCAGGACATTCCTCGTCTTGCTGGCGGCCGTGCTGGCCGTGGCCGCCATCGCCTTCTATCTGCAGAGCGAGTATTCCGGGCCCGGCCCGCTGGCCGAGGACAAGGTGTTGATCATCGAGCCGGGGCTGTCGGTTTCGGAAATCGGCGAGACGCTCTCCCGCAACGGCGGCATCTCGAGCGGCAACCTGTTCGCGCTGATGGCGCAGATCTCGGGTCAGCGCACCAGGCTGAAAGCCGGGGAATATGCCTTCTCCGCCGGCGAGTCGATGCAGGACGTGATGGCGCTGATCGCCAGCGGCAAGGCCGTGACCTACAAGATCTCGATCCCCGAGGGCTTCACCAGCGAAATGGCGGCGGCGCGCGTCAACGCCAATGAGGTGCTGACGGGGCCTCCGGCCGCCGTGCCGCCGGAAGGCACGATCCTGCCCGATACCTATGTGTTTCAGCGCGGCATGACCCGGCAGAAGATTCTTGAGGACATGCAGGCGGCGCAGACGAAACTCCTCGACGAACTGTGGCCCGAACGGCAGCAGTTGCCGGTGATCGCCACCCGCGAACAGGCCGTGACGCTCGCCTCGATCGTCGAGAAGGAAACCGCCGTGCCCGCCGAGCGGCCGCTGATCGCCGCGGTATTCCTGAACCGGCTGTCCAAGGGCATGCGGCTGCAATCCGATCCGACGATCATCTATGGGATCGTGGGCGGCAAGGGCCGGCTGGACCGGCCGCTGACCAGGGCCGACATCAATACCGAAACGCCCTACAATACCTACCGGATCGACGGCTTGCCGCCGGGTCCGATCGCCAATCCGGGCCGGGCTTCGCTTGAGGCTGTCCTCAGCCCGCAGCAAACCAGCTATCTCTATTTCGTCGCCGATGGCTCAGGGGGCCATGCCTTCGCGGCAACGCTCGAGGAGCACAACCGCAATGTGAAGGCCTGGCGGCAGATCGCCGGCAACGCGGGGGCCGCCGCCACGACGGCTTCGCCCGACGGGCAGCCTGCTCAGGTGACCGCCAATGCGCCGCTTGACAATACCATTCCTGAAATCGCCGCGCCTGTTTCGGAAGTCCCTCTTGTCGACCTGGCCCCGGGCACCATCGTCATGGTCGAGGGCCGGCCGGCGGTAATCCCAAGGCTCAAGCCCCGCTGAGGCTTCGTTGCGCCGGCCGCGGCAACTGTTCTAAATCCAATCGTCTGATTCCCTTCGTGAGGACAGGGCCGTGCCGATTTCCAGTATGACCGGATTTGCCCGCGCCTCGGGCGAGCGCCATGGCCTGTTCTGGCAATGGGAAGTGAAGAGCGTCAATGGCAAGGCGCTCGATGTGCGCGTCAAGCTTCCGCCCGGCTTCGAGGCTCTCGATCTTCCGGCGAGGGCCGCACTCGCGGCGAGCTGCCGGCGCGGCAATCTGCAGGTCTCGCTCAGCGTGAGCGGCGCCACTGGCCGCGAAATCCTCCGCCTCAATCGCGAGGTGCTGGACCAGCTGGTCGAGGCCGGTGAAGCGCTGCGGGCGCGCATCGGTGGCGAGGCGTTGCGCGCCGATGCGCTGCTGTCGATCAAGGGCGTGGTCGAGGTGGCGGAGGCCGAGGTCGACGAGGCGGAGACCGGCCGGCGCAATGCGGCCATGCTGAAGAACTTCGATGAAGCGCTGACAGCGCTTGCGGCGGCCCGCCGGGCCGAAGGCGAAAGGCTTGCAGCGGTGGTGGCGGCGCAGGTCAGGCGCATCGCCGCTCTCGCCCACGCGGCGCGGCTGAGCCCGGCCCGCAGCCCCGAGGCGATCCGCGCCCGCCTGGCCGAACAGGTGTCGCGGCTTCTTGAAACCGGCGCCGCGCTCGATCCTGACCGGCTGCATCAGGAAGCGGTGCTCGCCGCCACCCGCGCCGACATCCAGGAAGAGCTCGACCGGCTTGACGCCCATGTCGAAGCGGCAAACGATCTTCTGGCATCCGACGAGGCGGTCGGGCGCAAGTTCGATTTCCTGGCGCAGGAATTCAATCGCGAAGCCAACACGCTGTGCTCGAAGGCGGCCGACCGGGCGCTGTCAGCGATCGGCCTCGAGCTCAAGACCGTGATCGACCAGCTGCGCGAGCAGGTTCAGAACATCGAATGAAGGCTGACACCATGACCGATATTCCACGCCGCGGCCTGTTGCTCGTCCTGTCGTCGCCGTCGGGCGCGGGAAAGACAACGCTCTCCCGCAGGCTTCTTGGCGCCGATCCGAATGTGATCATGTCGGTTTCCGTCACCACACGGCCGCCGCGGCCTGGCGAGGTGGACGGCAAGGACTATCATTTCATCCCGCAGGAGGAATTCGCCAGGCTCCGCGACCGCGGCGAACTGCTCGAATATGCCGAGGTGTTCGGCAATTTCTACGGCACGCCAAAGCGCCCGGTTCTGGAGGCGCTGCAGGCCGGGCGCGACGTCCTGTTCGACATCGACTGGCAGGGCACCCAGCAGCTGGCCCAGGCCATGGAAGAGGATCTGGTGCGCATCTTCATCCTGCCGCCTTCCGCCGATGAGCTTCGCGAGCGGCTGATCGGCCGCGCCCAGGATTCGGCCTCGACGGTGGCCAAGCGCATGGCGCGGGCCGCCGACGAGATCAGTCACTGGCCGGAATATGATTATGTGATCGTCAACGACAATCTCGATGTCGCCAGCGCCGAGATCGAGGCCATCGTCCGCGCCGAGCGCCTGCGCCGCCGCCGCCGCACCGGGCTCACGCAGTTCGTCCGCCGTCTGACGAAGAGCCTGTAGGATCGCGGGGCGGTCTTGCGCCCGGTGAAGCGCTGCGGTTCGATCAAGGCGCGGGATGCCCTAATGGAAGTCGCGGCTCTTCGGCATCACCCGCACCTGGCGCGGATGCCGGGCGGGCGGCAGCTGGCGATAGGGCTCAGGGCCGGGGCGCGCCACTTCATCGGCATGGGCCAGCGGGTTTCTGAGCGCCTGGCCGTCCTCGGTGAGGAGCGCCAGCCAATCCGAGCGGTCCTCGATCTTGCTGGCCACCACATGGATGATGTCGCCGGTGCGCTGCACGCGGCCTCTGATCAGCATCAGCCGGGCGCCCATCACCGCGGCGCGGTGGGCTTCCAGAACCGCAGGCCAGACCACCGCATTGCACACCGCGTCTTCGTCTTCCAGCGTCACGAACACCACGCCCTTGGCCGAGCCCGGGCGCTGGCGCACCAGCACCACGCCCGCGACCGTCACGGCGGCGCCGTTGCGCAGGCCTTTGAGCCTGGCGTTGCCGGTCACCTTATGGGCATCGCACAGCTGACGCAGAAACTGCATGGGATGCGCCTTGAGCGACAGTTTCACGGTCTGATAATCATTCACCACATGCTCGGAAAGCGGCATGGCGGGCAGCGCCACCGGTGCTTCCTCGCCATGTTCGCGCGCCGCCGCGAAGGCAAAGAGTGGCAAGGCCCTGGCGCTGGCCAGCCCCTTCACCTCCCACAGCGCGGCGCGCCGGTCGAGGCCCAGCGAGCGGAAGCAATCGGCGGCGGCCAGTTTCTCGAGTGCGGCAACCGGCACGCCGAAATCATGGAGGCCGGCGACCGACAAGGGCTTGTCCTGCGCCCGGCACAGCAACACCAGCGCCGCATCCTCGGCCCTCAGCCCGTCGACCTCGCGCAAGCCCAGCCTGATCGCGGCGCGCGCGCCCCGCGCCGGCCGTTCCAGCGCCGTATCCCAGGCCGAGAAGCTCACATCGACGGGCCGCGCCTCGACGCCATGCTCGCGCGCATCGCGCACGATCTGGGCTGGCGCATAGAAGCCCATCGGCTGCGAATTGAGGAGCGCAGCGGCGAACACTTCCGGATAATGGCATTTGAGCCAGGACGAGACATAGACCAGATGCGCGAAACTCGCGGCATGGCTTTCGGGAAAGCCGTATTCGCCGAAACCCTTGATCTGGTTGAAGCAGCGCGCCGCGAAGGTGGCGTCATAGCCGCGTTCCACCATGCGGCTCACCATTTTCTGCTCAAGCCGGCCGATGGTGCCGCGGCGGCGGAAGGTAGCCATCGCCTTGCGCAGCTCGTTCAATTCGCCCGCCGTGAATTCCGCCGCCACCATGGCGAGCTTCATCGCCTGTTCCTGGAACAGCGGCACGCCCCTGGTGCGGCCCAGCACCTGACGGAGCTCGTCCGGCGGCCCGAAATCAGGGTGCGGCGCCGGATAGTCCTCGGGCTCAAGCCCGTCGCGCCGCCGCAGATAGGGGTGCACCATGTCGCCCTGGATGGGCCCCGGCCGCACGATCGCCACCTCGATCACCAGGTCGTAGAAGCAGCGCGGCTTGAGCCTTGGCAGCATGTTCATCTGGGCCCGGCTTTCGACCTGGAACACGCCCACCGAATCCGCCCGGCACAGCATGTCATAGACCGCCTTGTCCTCGCGCGGGACGGTGGCCAGCTGATATTTGAGGCCATACCAGGATTCGATCAGCGCGAAGCTCTTCTGGATGCAGGTGAGCATGCCGAGCGCCAGCACATCGACCTTGAGAATGCCCAGCGTATCGATGTCGTCCTTGTCCCATTCGATGAAGGTGCGGTCCGCCATGGCGGCGTTGCCGATGGGAACCGTCTCGTCGAGCCGGCCCTTGGTGAGCACGAAGCCGCCCACATGCTGTGAGAGATGGCGGGGAAAGCCCTGCAGCTCATCGGCGAGCTCCAGCGTCTTGGCGAGCAGCGGATCGTCCGGGTCGAGGCCCGCTTCCTTGAGGCGTTCGCCATGCATGTCCTCGCGCATGCGGCCCCACACGATGCCGGCGAGTGCCGCCGTCACATCCTCGGAAAGGCCCATGGCCTTGCCCACCTCGCGCAAGGCAGAGCGGCCGCGGTAGGTGATGACGGTGGCGGCAAGCCCGGCGCGCTCGCGGCCGTAGCGGGCGTAGATGTACTGGATCACCTGTTCGCGCCGCTCATGCTCGAAATCGACGTCGATGTCGGGCGGCTCCTTGCGTTCCTCCGAAATGAAGCGCTCGAACAGAAGCTCGATCTCCCCGGGGTCGACGGCGGTGATGCCGATCGCATAGCAGACGGCGGAATTGGCCGCCGAGCCGCGGCCCTGGCAGAGGATCGGCGGGTCCTGGGCGCGGGCGAAGCGCACGATGTCATGTACGGTCAGGAAATAGGGCGCGTAATTGAGCCGCGCGATGAGCGCCAGCTCCCTGGCGATGCTCGCGCTCACCTTGCGCGGAACGCCTTGCGGATAGCGCTCTCTTGCGCCTTCCCATGCGAGATGGGCGAGATGGGCCTGCGGCGTCGAGCCCGGCGGGATCGGCTCCTCGGGATATTCATAGCGCAGCTCATCGAGCGAGAAGCGGCAGGCGTCAGCAACCTCCAGCGTGTTGGCGATGGCCTGCGGATGATCGCGGAACAGCCTTGCCATTTCCTCCGGCGTCTTCAGATGGCGCTCGGCATTGGCCGCCAGGCGGTAACCGGCCCGGCTCACCTCGACGCCCTCGCGGATCGCCGTCACCACGTCCTGCAGCACCCGCCTCTCCGCGTGGTGATAGAGCACGCCATTGGTGGCGAGCAGGTCTGTACGGCTGAGGCGCGCCAGCCCGGCGAGGCGGTTCAGCCGGGCGCGGTCATCGCCGTCATGATGATGGCTCAGCGCCAGATAGAGCGGCGCCTTGAGGCGCTGGCGGATGTCGGCGAGCCGCTCGGCGCCTTCGGCCAGCAGCGCGAAGATCATGCCCGTGGCGTTTTCATAAACATCTTCGAGGGTGAGCAGGCAGTCGCCTTTTTCCGCCCGCCGCTGGCCGAGGCTGAGCAGGCGGCAGAGCCGGCCATAGGCGGCGCGGCTGGTGGGATAGGCGAGAAGCGACAGGCCGGGCTCGGCCAGATCGAGCCTTGCGCCGACGATGAAGGAAAGACCGAAATCCCTTGCCGCCGCATGGGCGCGCACCACGCCGGCCAGGGTATTGCGGTCGGTGAGCGCCAGCCCCGCGAGCCCCAGATGATGGGCCTGCGCCACCAGCTCCTCCGGGTGCGAGGCGCCCCGCAGGAACGAGAAATTGCTGGCGCATTGCAGCTCGGCGTAGGCGGGCGCGCTCATGCCGACAATCCGTGTACGAACCATTTCGGCTGGTCCTCGCCCGGCTCGCCGTAAAGGCCCTCGCGGTAGAGCCAGTAGCGGCGGCCCTTGTCGTCCTCCACGGTATAATAGTCGCGCGGGCGTTCGCCTTCGGCGAGCCGCCACCATTCGGGCGCCACGCGCTCCGGCCCCTGCGCCTTGACCACCCGCCTCGTTACCCGCCGCCAGGTGAGCCGCATCGGCGGCCCGTCGGGCACGGCGGCCACCACGCGGGCGGGTTCGGGAGCTGCGAAGATCAGCAGCGGGCGCGGCGCGGCGGGGCGCGAAGCCGGTGGCTCGCTCCGCGCCGTGAGGCAGGGCTTCGCCGTTTCGGCGCGTTCGGGGATGTGGCTTTCGGCTGCCTCCAGCGCCAGGAATTGCGCCGCGTGGCGGTTCAGCACCCGGTCATTCAGCTGTTCCAGCGCCAGCGTGCCGGGCTCGGCGAGAAAGCCGTGCTGGGCGGGTCTGGCCGCCGCCGTCTCGCGCGCTTCGAGCGTCATGGCGTCGATGCCGAAGCCGGCGTCGACGGCCTGCAGCTTCGGCCCCAGCACCCGCAGCATGTGACCGGCGTCGCGGGTGGGCGCCGAAAAGCCGGCCGGCAGGCTCACCCGTGAGCCATCGCTGCGGAACAGCTTGAGGATCACCCGGAGCGCGCCCTTGCCGGCCTGGTCGAGATCGCGGCAGAGCTGGGCCATGAGCTGCGTCAGCACCGCCTCGATCCCTTCGGCGTGAATGAGCGGCTCCATCAGTGCCTGGTGGGCGATGAAGGAGGTGGGCGGGTTCAGCGGATTGAGCGGCTCTTCGCGCAGACCCATCATCTCATCGAGGCGGATCAGCACATTCTCGCCCACGCTCTCGCCACGGAAGCGGCGGGCAAGCGCGGCGCGCGGAATGGCCATCAGCGCGCCCACCGTCTTGAGGCCGAGGCGGCGCAGCGTCTTCACCGCGGCGGCATCGATGCGCAACGCCTCGACCGGCAGGCCGCCGAGCTCCGCCGCCTGGTAGCGGGCCAGCGCCCAGGCCGCGCCGATGGTTTCGCCGCGCCCGGCGCGGGCCGTGAAGCCGTAATTGCCAAGCCGCGATGTCATCTCCGCCAGCAGGCGCGCCTCGCCGCCGAACAGATGCGCGATGCCGGTCACATCCAGCAGCAGGCCGTCCGGCGGATCGGGCGACACCCAGGGGCTGTAGCGCTCCATCCAGCGGCACAGGCCAAGCAGGCTTGCCGTATCGCCTTCTGGCTCATGCGCTTCGGTGAGAAGTTCCGGCAGCTGGGCGCGCGCGTCGGCGAGCCGCAGGCCGCGACCAAGCCCGAACTGGCGCGCCGCGGCATTGCCGGCGGCCAGCCGCAGGCCGGCTCTCCCGCTTTCAACCAGCGCGAAGGGCAGGCCCCGGGGCGGCGGCGTCCGCCCCGCCTTGATCCGTGAACGGATGAACCGCTCGATCTGAAAATCCGGAAACCAGAGAGAAACGAGACTGCGCATGATGCCATTCCACGGTCCAGGCGCCGGGGCGGCCGCCCCGGGCGCGGGTGAGGTCGATGTTCCAGCAGGGCGGGCCGGGGGCCGCAGCGTCTTCGGGCGGGCTCCGCGATGGCCTGACGGCCACCGTCCAGCGCGAGTGGCTGGCGGTGGCGTCGGCGTCCGTCCTGGCAAAGGCGAGGATGGCGGCGGATTTTCCCGCCGCGGCTGCCAGCGCCAGGCGGCGGGTGACGGTGAGCCCGGCATGGGCCGCCTCGGCATCGCCAAGCACGGCGGCAAGCGCGCCTGATTTCAGCGCCTCCTCCATCACCCACAGCAGGCTGGCGGGCTTGCCGAGGCTGATGGTCACGAAACGGCGCCGCGAGAGGCCGAGGCCCTCCAGGCCATGGCCGTGCAGCCGGCCATGCTCACGCTCCCGTGTGGCGAGGCGGCACCACAGGATGGGGCGGCGCTCGCGCGGGCAGGCGAGACGGCGGAGCGCCAGCGCCAGCGCGAAGCCCATGGCGGCCGGCTGGTCGTCATGGCTCCGGGGCGACACATCATGCAGCCCGGCGCGGGCCAGGCCCTGGGCGGGCAGGTGGCTGTCGATGGCGGCAAGCCCGGTGAGCCAGGGTTTCGCCTCCGCCTCCGGCCTCGCCAGCCGGGCCTGGGCCTGTTCAAGCCGCGCGATCTGGCCGCGCAAGGCGGTCATCAGGAGCGATAGATCCTCGCCCCGCGCAGCATCTGCCGGTTTCATACGCATGACTGTCATCATCCAGAATGTTCGTGTTTTGTTCCATAGATGACGAATAGAGTCAAGCCGGTGGCGGGGCAGCTGGTTCCTGCGCCAGCGCGGCGGCGATCGCCGCGAAATCGGCAACCCTCAGCTGTTCGGCCCTCAGATCGGCACTGAGGCCCAGTCTGCCGAGCAGCCGCGCCGGATCATCCACAACACCCTTCAGGCTGCTCCGCAGCATCTTGCGCCGCTGGCCAAAGGCGGCGGCGGTGACCCGCGAGAGGTCTTCGATCCGGCAGGCAGGCCGCGGCGCCAGGATGGGAACCAACTGCACGATGCTGGAAGTCACCTTGGGCGGCGGCGTGAAGGCTGCGCGGTTCACGTCGAAAAGCTTGCGCGCCTCGCAGCGGTATTGGCAGAGCACCGACAGCCGCCCGTAATCCTTGCCGCCAGGCGCCGCCACGATGCGTTCGGCAACTTCCTTCTGGAACATCAGGGTGAGCGAGGCATAGAAGGGCGGCCATCCGGCGCCGCCCAGCCAGCCGGTCAAGAGCGGCGTTGCGATGTTATAGGGCAGATTGGCGATGATCTTCGTCGGCTGGCCCGCCGCAAGCTGCGCATAGTCGACATCAAGCGCATCACCAGCGATCACCGTGAGACGGCCGGGATAGGCCGCGGCAATGTCCTCCAGCGCCGCCAGGGCGCGATCGTCACGCTCAATGGCAATGACGCGGCAAGCGCCTTCCAGCAGCAGCGCCCGCGTCAGCCCGCCGGGCCCCGGCCCCACTTCGATCACCGTGAAATCCTCAAGCGGACCGGCAGCGCGGGCAATGCGCCGGGTGAGGTTCAGGTCGAACAGAAAATTCTGGCCCAGAGACTTGCGTGCCGCCAGCCCATGGCGCGCGATCACCTCGCGCAGCGGCGGCAGGGACTCTTCGCTCACCCTTGCGTCCCGGCCATCCGGGCGGCAAGGCGGATCGCCGCAATGAGGCTCTGCGGATTGGCCTTGCCCTGGCCAGCGATGGCAAGCGCCGTGCCATGGTCGGGCGAGGTGCGGATGAAGGGAAGGCCAAGGCTGACATTGACGCCGCCATGGAAATCGAGGGTCTTCACCGGGATCAGCGCCTGGTCGTGATACATGCAGAGAATGGCGTCATAGCAAGCCCTGGCCTCGGCGTGAAAGGCGGTGTCGGCGGAGAGCGGCCCCAGCACCGCGTGGCCCTCCTGTTTCAGAATCTCCAGTGCCGGCCTGATGATGTCAATCTCCTCGCGGCCCATGGCGCCATTCTCGCCGGCATGCGGGTTGAGGCCGGTGAAAGCAAGGCGCGGATGCGCGATGCCGAAGAACCGGGAGAGATCGCGCGCGGTCACCCGGGCCTGGGCGAGGATCGTCTCCTGGGTCAGGCGCGCCGGCACGTCCTTCAGCGGGATGTGCACGGTAACCGGGATGGCGCGCAGATCGGCCGCCACCAGCATCATCACTTCCTGCACCGCGTGGCCGCGGCCTTGCGCGAGATGCGCCAGAAAATCGGTGTGCCCCTGGTGGCGGAAGCCGGCGCCGTAAAGCGCCTCCTTCTGGATCGGGTTGGTGACGATGCCGGCCGCCATGCCGGAAAAGACGAGGTCAACCGCCTCGGTGATCGCGGCGATCACGTGCCGGGCATTGCCGGGCGCGATCACACCGGGATGCGGATGGGTTGCAAGCGGCCTGTCAAGAACAGGCAGAGCCGCCGGAAACACGTCGGCAGCTTCCGATGGCAGGCTGATTTCCCGCAGCGGCAAGCCCGGGTTCCGTGACCGCCAGTAAGCCGCATCGCCGATCAGCGCGAAACAGACGCCGTCCTCCCGCCGCAGGCTTCGCCACGCATCCGCCGTGATCTCGGGCGCGATCCCCGCGGGTTCCCCGCAGGTGAGCAGCAGTGGCGCCCTGTCCCCGGCCCTATTGCTGGGCGAAGCTGGGATCGCGATACTCGACATAAACTTTCTCGCGTATCTGATCGAGATAATCTTGTTCGAGCTTGTCGAACTTCTGGTTGATCGCCATCTGCTCGACCTGTTTCCGGGTCGGCATCTGGAAATCGGGCTTCGGTGGCGTGATGGTGCGCACCCCACAGCAGGCGATCAGCTGAATTCCGCCCTTGCCGCGCATCGGGCCAACGGCCCGGCCGACCCCTGCCTTGGCGAGGGCCGCCCTCAGAGGTTTCGGCAACTTGGTAGCGGCCGCCGCCATCTTCTTTCCCGCCCTGACGTCGAAGACGCCCTCGGATGCCGCGCGCAATGAGCCACAGCCCTTGAACCGCCGGAGCACCTGCTGGGCCTCCATGGCCCGCGACTGCAGCAGCCACGGGTCATCGCCGTCAACCGGAAGGGAAATCTCCATCAGGGAATAGACGGTGATCGGCCTCATGCGCGGATCCTTCATGATCTTCGCCATCTGGTCGCCGATCTCGCTCTTGATCTCCGCCATCTTCGCATCGACATCGGCCTCGGTGACCTCGGTGTCTTCCCGGTACTTGGCGCTCATGATGCGGCTGAAGCCGGTTGAGGCCTGGACATAGCGGCGGAAACTCGCCTCGCTGATACCTCTGGCCTTGAGCTTGGCCAGCACCTCGTCCCGCGTCAGCTTCATTCCCTTGGCAACGCGGCTGATCTGCTCGGAAATTTCCGTGTCGGAAGGCAGCATTGCAAATCGGGTTGCTTCGACGATCTTCACTTCGTCGTCGATCAGCGCCCGCAAGGCCTGCTGCTTGTTCATCCCGCCGCGCGGCAGGTCGCCGAGGATTTCAAGAAGCGTGATGCGTTGCGTGAGATCCAGTTCTGTGACGGGCCGATCATTGACCACCGCGATGATGCTGGTCGTGTCGGACAGCGCGGAAGAGGGCCATAAGGCGGCGGCAGCCCAAGCCAGGCCCGCCACGACAGCCGCGGCAATCAGCGTCCGGTGCCGTCTCATGGCAGCTGGAACCCGCCCGCAATCGCCCCGATCGTCCGCAGCTCCACATTCATGTCGATCCGGTATTCCGTTCCGCCATTGGCCGGGCCAAACTCGTCGGTCCGCGACATCGAGTAGACGAGTTCGGCCTTCATGCAATCGCAGTCGAAGGTGATTCCCCAGCGCTGATCGATCAAACTGCTGTCCTCGATATTGTAACGCACACCGCCGAAAACACTCCAGGCACTTCCCAGATTGTAGCGTCCATCCGCCCAGATCTGCTTTTCGTCGTCCGGGCGGCCATAATTCGCCGCCGCGCCGATATTCGCATAATTCAATGAGCCTGAAAAATCGCCCAAATTGAGGCCGATCATCGTTTCCTGGACATTGATGCGTGACAGGTCTTCCTCGATGCGCGCCTGATATCCGAGCGTGATGTTGGGATTGACCTGCAGGGCAACGCCGCCGACCAGGGCAGAGGCCGTGCCGTCGAGGCCAGAGCCCGCGAGAAAGCTGTTCTCGCCCGCGCTGTGGAAGCTCTCGCCGACGCTGGC
>DAISVW010000027.1:0-14174 GCA_036826695.1 Aestuariivirga sp. | reverse complement strand
CATGCCGGAGGGTGCGATCGACGGGTCCCAGAAGTGAACCGGCTGTTCCATGCCTGCCATCGCGTTCCCATCGCCGATCCGCGCGCCGGAATATTCGCGGCCATAGGAGATCACCGGCCAGCCATAGTTCTTTCCCGCCGCGGGGCGGTTCAGTTCGTCGCCGCCCCTCGCGCCGTGCTCGACCGTCCACAGCACGCCGGTTTCAGGGTGAAGTGCCGCCGCCTGCACATTGCGGTGGCCGATCGACCAGATTTCGGGAAGCCAGCCCGCGGGCTTCGGATTGCCGGGCGGCACGCTGCCATCGGGCGCGATGCGCAGGATCTTGCCGATATGCGTATCGGGCCGCTGCACAGCATCGCGCAGGTTGCGATCGCCGGTGGTGACGAACAGGGCGCCCGTGCGGTCAAATACCAGGCGTGAACCAAAATGCTGGCCGGCAGTAGCACCGGGCTGCGTCCGCAGAATCACCGTCACGTCATCAAGCCGGGTCAGATCGTCGGCAAGCCGGACGCGCATCACGCTGGTGCCGCTGCCATCGGCGCGCGGCTCGGTGAATGACAAATACACCAAGCGGTTTTCGGCAACGCCGGGGTCGAGCGCGATGTCGAGCAAGCCGCCCTGGCCCCCGGCCTCGATGTCGGGCAGGCCCGCGACCGGCTCCGAGACCGCGCCATCCGGCCGCACCACGCGGAGTTTGCCCTGCCGCTCGCTGACCAGCATCTCGCCGCCTGGCAGGAAGGCCAGTGCCCATGGCCGCGACAATCCGCGGGCCACCGTTTCAAGCCGGAGCGGCCCGGCGGATGTTTCATAGGTCCCGGCGGCCAGCGCTGTGCGTGGCGCGGCGGCGGCAAGCATGGCAAGCACGAGGGTACGCCGGTTCATGCGTGTCTCTCCGATGATTTTCGTCAAGGATCGCTTACGCAGGCGGCGGAATTGTGGATGTCAGGACGCGATCTGCCGCAGCCCGGTGCGCAGAGCGGCGAGTTCGTCATCATTGATGCCGTGCGTGGCGCCGGGGTAGATGCGCTCGGTGACGCTGGCGCCCATGCGGGTGAAAACCTCCGTGGTTTCCTTCACCCGGACCAGCGGAATATGCGCGTCCCGTTCCGCGCAGCCGATGAACACGCGGGCTCCGGTAAGCGAACCCGGATAATCGCGCGCCGTTCCCGGTGGGCCGATGGCGCCGCCGCTCAGGATGCCCGCGAAACCATAGGCCATCGGGTTGCGCAGCAGGGTCTCACTCAACAGGCAGGCGCCCTGGCTGAACCCGATCAGGCCAAGCTGGGCTGGCGCAATGCCGCTTCCGAGAAGATCGGCGATGATCGTGGCGAGGCGCGACAGGGCCCGGCTGAGATAGGGCTCGTTGGCGGCGGTGGGCGCCATGAAGCTCTGCGGATACCAGCTGAAGCCCTCGGCCTGCGGCGCCAGATAGCAAAGCCCCGGAATGGCCAGCGCATCGGCAAGCGGCAGAATGCTCTCCGCCGTGGCGCCGCGGCCATGCACGAGCAGCACGACGCCCGCCGCAGCCGGCGCGCCAGCCTGGCGCAACGCATGACGGGCGATGGCCTCCTCGCGCGTCACAGCGGCGGCCGCGGGCCCGCGCCACGGTACCACTGTCCCTGCGCCGTCTCGAAAGCCATGGCGGCGCGGAACACGTCCGCATCGCAATAGCTGCGCCCGACGATCTGGATGCCGGTCGGAACGCCATTGCGGGCAAGGCCCGAAGGCATTGAAACCACCGGGCAGCGGCTCATGGCGTTGAACGGCGTGGTCATCGCCCAGCCGAGGAACGGATTCCGGATTGCGCGGCCGTTGATCCTGACCACATCCTTCGACTGGTCGAAATCAGCAGGCAGCGCCGGAATGGCGGTGGTGGGGCAGACCAGCACGTTGTAGCGCTCCAGCAAGGGGCCGAGCGTGGCATACATCCTGTTCGCCACGTCGAGGGCGCGCACGAAGGCCACCGCCTTCGATTTCTGGCCGCGCCTGGCGAAAGCCCTGGCATAGCTGGTGAACTTGCCGCCATGCTCCTTGAGAAGCCGCGACAGCGCGGCGCCGAACAGATGCTCGAGATAATCGACCGAAGCGTCGAGCACGTCCTCGGTCCAGCCGAGATCGACTTCATGCACCTCGGCGCCGAGCGCGCGGAACACGTCCAGCGCGGCCAGCGTGTTCTTCTGCACCTCGCGGTCGACCCGGTAGAATCCCAGATCCATCGAAAAGGCGATCTTCCAGCCCTTGATCGGCCGGTAGGCGGTGGGCAGGGTGAGCTTCGGCCGCAAGGTGGCGATGTCCAGGGGGTGCGGCCCGCACATCACGTTCTGCAGAATGATCGCATCCGCCACGCTGCGGGCCAGCGGACCGGTGTGGCAATAGAAATCGAGGTTGAAGGGCGGATCATCCGGATTGCGGCCATAGGGCGGCTTGTAGCCGACCAGCCCGCAGTTCGAGGCCGGGATGCGGATCGAGCCGCCGATGTCAGAGCCGGTTGCGATCGCCGAGGTGCCGCAGGCCAGCGAGGCCGCCGTGCCACCCGATGAGCCGCCCGGCGTCTTGTCGAGGTTCCATGGATTGCGCGTGACACCCCACAGCCTGGACCACGTGTAACCCGCGCAGGAGAACTCCGGCGTGGCGGTGCGGGCATGCACGATTCCGCCCTCGGCCAGGATGCGCTCATTCATCGGCGAGGTGTGGGTGCCGACATAGTCCCTGAAGATCAGCGAGCCGTTGGAGGTGGGCTTACCCTTGATGTAGCTCTCATCCTTGATGCCGATCGGCAGGCCTTCCAGCGCCCCGGTCCTGCGGCCCCTCGCGTATTTCGCCTCGGCCTTGCGGGCCAGGGCCATCGCCTCATCAAAATGCGTGTAGGTGAAGCAGTTGACCTTCGGCTGGGTGGCCTCGGCACGGCGGATGGTGGCGGCCATCAGCGCGACCGGAGAGAGCTTCTTCGCCCGGAACAGCCGCAGTGCCTCGGCGGCGGGGAGATAGCAGAGATCGAGATCGTTCATGCGAGGTGCCTTCCGATGACATGCATCGCCTTCTGGGTGGCGATGGAAAAACCGGTGTTGAGAAAGTCGGGCCAGCTCGACAGCTTCACCGCGACCATCGCGTTATCCCAGTTCACATAGATCATCTGGCCGAACACGCCGCGGGCATAGATGGCGCGGCCGGCCGGATCCTCGATCCACCATTTGTTGCGGTAGGCGCCCTGCGGCAGCGAGTCGGTATAGGGCGGGCCGAAGATCGCGTGATTGCCGTTGCGCGTCGCCTCCACCCAGGACGGTGGCATGATGCCGCCGCCATGTTCGAGATAGAGCAGGCCGAGCCGCCCATAGTCGCGCAGGCTGGCGTTGAAGCCGCCGTCAGCGAGCGCGCTGCCCGCCGCGTCGACGGTGAAACTGGCGCTTTCCTCGGCCCCCATCGGCGCCCAGATTTCCTCCGAGATGATGCGCGGCAGGCGCGTGCCCGTGGCGCGCTCCATGCAGAAGCCCAGAACCTCGGTCTCGATCGAGCGGTAGGCGAAGAGCTCGCCGTGCCCGCGCTCCAGCCGGCCGAGGCCCAGGATCTGCTCGAAGACATGGCGCGGCCAGCGGAAGGACGGGTCGCTGCCGGCGGGCGGCGGCTTCCAGCCAGCCGCGACATCGAGCTGGCCCATGTCCGAATAAGGGTCGGTATAGGTCTCGTCGAAGGCAACGCCGCTGGTCATGTCGAGGAGGTGCTGTACCAGCGCGCCGCGATAGGCAGTCTCGGCGAGTTCCGGAATATAGTCCGTGACGGCGGCGCTGACATCGAAAAGTCCCTTGCCCGCCAGCGCGCCGACCGCCGCGGCGACAACGGATTTCGCCACTGACTGCGACAGATGCAGGCTGCGCGGCGCCATGCCGTTGAAGTAGCGCTCGTAGACGATGCGCCCGTCCTTCAGGACCAGAAAGCCGTCGGTGTAGGTGTCATCGAGCAGGCCGGCGAGGCTTGTTCGTCCGCCACTCACCGCTGCAACCTCGAGCCCGTCCAGATCGCGCTCGGCGCGGGGCAGTGCCCGCACCGGGCCGTCGCCGCGCCAGACCTCGGCGGTTGGCAAGAGCTGGCGGATGTTCTGGAAGCTCCAGCGGTTCCACGGCGGCCGGTCCCAGCCGGCGCGCGGCGGAACGAGGTCGGGCGGCGCGCCCTGCATGATCGGCGGGCGCGGATCGGAATTGCGGTAGGAGGTCATCACGCGCGCTCTCAAGAGCAGGGAGCCCTGGCGCTGGCGCCAGGGCTCCGCCCATGCGGGCCGTTACTTCTGGAGTTCGGTCCAGATTTTCGCGTAGATGTCGTTCACTTCGGTCGGGCAGGTCTTGTTGAAGATGCCCTTGTCCATCAGTTCGGCCGGAATGTTGATTTCCGGCGCGTCCTTCATGTCGGCGGGCATGAACTGCTCCGAGCCCTTGATGCCGTTGGCGTAACGCGCGAAGGCCGAGATCAGTGCCGCGTTCTCCGGATCCATGATGAAATTCTGGAACAGCTTGGCGTTCTCGACGTTCTTCGCATCCTTCAAAACCGCGACGTTGTCCATCCACAGGACGAAGCCTTCCTTGGGATAGCCGAACACCGCGTTGGGGTTCTGCAAGCGGGCGCGGAAGGTGGAACCGTTCCAGTTGACGCCGCCCGAGAAATCACCCTTCGAGATCTTCTCGACCGAGCCATAGTCCATGGACAGCCACTTCGGCTTGGCCTCGAGGAGCTTGTCACGCACCTTCTTGAGCACTTCCTTGTCGGACTCGCAGGTCTTGCCGCCCATGTAGTAGATGGCGAGGCTCATGACATCGTTCATTTCCGGCACAACGTTGATCTTGCCGACCAGCTCAGGCGGCGGATCGAGCCAGATCGCCGAGGTGTTCACGTCGCCGCTGTAGACGTTCTTCAGCGCATAGGTGCCGGTCGAGCCCCACTGCCACGGCACCGTGTAACGGCGGCCCGGATCGAAATTGACGGTCACCCAGCTCTCCTCGACGTTCTTGATGTTCTCCATCTGGTCGGGGCGGGTTTCGAGCAGCAGGCCCTCGTTGATCCAGATCGGAATGACGCTGCCCGACGGCACCACGATGTCGAAGCCGTGGCCGCCCTGGCGGACCTTGGCGAGCGCCGTATCGTTGGAGTCGTAATCGGTGATCGTCACCTTGACGTTGTACTTCTCCTCGAACTTCTTGATCAGCTCGGGGTTGGTGTAGTCGCCCCAGTTGAAGATGTTGAGTTCGCCTTCGGCCATGGCGGGCCCGGCGAACGCCATCATCAGGATGCCGGCGGCGGCGGAGGCAAGTTTCGTTCGCATCTCTGTATCTCCCAGTTTGCTTTCGTTGAAGTTCAGCTCTTCCGCCTGTTGAGGAAGAAGAACAGCGTCACGATCACCACGGACAGCATGAAGAAGGCCGTCGAGATCGCATTGATTTCCGGCGTCAGTTGCCGCCGGAGCTGACCCAGCATATAGGTGGGCAGCGTATCCTGACCGGCCGACTTCACGAATTCGGTGATCACCACATCATCGAGCGAGATCACGAAGGCCAGCATGAAGCCGGCGAGAATGCCGGGCCACAGAAGCGGAAGTGTCACCCGCCGGAAGGCCTTCCACGGCGTGGCGTAGAGGTCGGAGGCGGCGGTCTCCAGGGTCATGTCCATGCTTTCGAGCCTGGCGCGCACCGGCAGATAGGCGAAAGGAATGCAGAAGGCCGCATGCGCCGCCAGCAGGTAGCCGAGCCCGGCATAGCCGGTGGCCACCTTGATCGAGGCGAAGGTGATGAGCAGCGCCACCGCCGTGACGATTTCCGGCACGATCAGCGGCGCGTTGATCAGGGCATAGACGGCCGTCATGCCGGCGAAGGCCTTCTTGCGGGTGGTGGCGAGCGCCGCCATGGTCGCGGTGATGGGGGCGATGGTCGCGGCGAGGGAGGCGAGCAGCAGCGAGCGCAGCGATACTTCCTGGATGTCGCGGTTGTTCCAGGCGGCCTCGTACCAGCGCCACGAGAAACCTTCCCAGATGGCGATCGAGGTTCCGGCGTTGAAGGAAAACACGATGAGCGTCACCACCGGCGCATAGAGCAGCACGAAGCACAGGATGGCGATGGCCGTGAAACCAGGCAGGCGGCGGATGGAGAAGCGCGCCGCCTCAGCCATGGTGCGCGCCCTTCTGCGATGCCTGGCGGACATAGATCAGCAGCGCCGCCATGACGATGACCATGAGGGTGATCGACAGCGCCGATCCCAGCGGCCAGTTGCGCCCCTGGCCGAACTGCAGTTCGATGAGGTTGCCCAGCATCATGTTCTTGCCGCCGCCCAGCACGCGCGGCGTCACATAGGCGCCGAGTGCCGGCACGAACACCAGGATCGACCCGGCGATGATGCCGGGCTTCACCGCCGGAAGAATGACCCGCCACAGCACCTTGAGCCGCGTGGCATAAAGGTCATAGGCAGCTTCCACGAGGCGGAAATCGAGCTTCTCCATCGAGGCATAGAGCGGCAGCACCATCAGCGGCAGATAGACATAGAGCATGCCCAGCATGATCGCCGTGTTGGTGAACATGATCTGGATCGGCGTCTCGATCAGCCCGATCTTGATCAGGAAGGTATTGAGGATACCTTCGTTGCGGATCACCTCCATCATGGCGAAGGTGCGGATCAGCAGGTTCGTCCAGAACGGAATGGTGATCAGGAATAGCCACACATCGCGGGTGCGCTCCGGCCTGGTGGCGATGAAATAGGCGGTGGGAAAGCCAAACAGCAGGGCCAGCAGGGTGGTGGCCAGCGCGAGGCCGGCCGAGCGCAGGAAGATCACGCCATGGGCCTCGGCGAAGCTCACCGTGTCGTCGAAGATGTCGCGCTCGAAGAGCACGCTGAACCAGGCATCGGTGGTGAATTGCCCGAACTTCACGTCGCCGTAATCGCCCTTCACCATGAACGAGTAGAGCAACACGATGAACAGCGGCCCGACCGCCGCGAAGAAGATGATGATCAATGCCGGCGCCGAGAGCAGCCAGCGGTTGCGCACGTCGCGGCGGCCGGCCTGGTAGGCGTTCTCGGCGGCGCTGGCCATGTCAGTCCCTCAGCACCTGCGCGGCGTGGGGCTCCAGCGCAATGCCGGCGGCCTCGCCCTCGGAAAAACCGCTGCCGCCGCCGCGCGCATTCTGCCGGCGGACGATGAAGGCATGGCCGCCGTCGAGCCGCACATGATAATGCGTGTCGGTGCCGAAATAGACGACATTCTCGATCCTGCCCTGGAGATCGGCCTTGTCGTTGGGCTTGACGAGATCGGCGTGTTCGGGCCTGACCACCACGGTCACCCTGCCTGACGGGTTGAAGCCTTCCGGCAGTCCGGCGCTGATCACCGCGCCGCCGCCGAGCCTGACCGATGCCTCGCGGCCCGA
Source organism: Aestuariivirga sp. (assembly GCA_036826695.1). GTDB lineage: Bacteria > Pseudomonadota > Alphaproteobacteria > Rhizobiales > Aestuariivirgaceae > Aestuariivirga. The sequence continues at coordinate 6,780 of DAISVW010000027.1, read as the reverse complement.
GATGCCTGTCACCTCGCCTTCGAGGAAATTGGTCTCGCCGATGAAGTCAGCCACGAAGCGCTGCGACGGCCGGTCATAGATGTCGCGCGGGCTGCCCACCTGCAGGATGCGGCCCTTCGACATGACGGCGATGCGGTCCGACATGGTGAGGGCTTCTTCCTGGTCGTGGGTCACGAAGATGAAGGTGATGCCGGTTTCGTGCTGGAGCCGTTTCAGCTCGATCTGCATGTCCTTGCGCAGCTTGGCATCGAGCGCCGAGAGCGGCTCGTCGAGCAGGAGCACGCGGGGGGCAGGCGCCAGCGCCCGGGCCAGCGCGACGCGCTGCTGCTGACCGCCGGAGATCTGGCTGGTGCGGCGGTTGCCCAGCTCCTCCATGCGCACCAGCGCCAGCATCTGGGCCACCCGGGCATCGATCTCGGCCCTGGGCTTGCCCAGCATTTCGAGGCCGAAGCCGATGTTCTGCGCCACCGTCATGTGCGGAAACAGCGCATAGCTCTGGAACACGGTGTTGACCGGGCGCTTGAACGGCGGCAGCGGCGCGATGTCCTCGCCGTAGAGCAGGATTTCGCCCTCGGTCGGAAAATCGAAACCGGCGATCAGCCGGAGCAGCGTGGTCTTGCCGCAGCCCGATGGCCCAAGCAGCGTGAAGAACTCGTTCTCGCGGATCGAAACTGAAACATCGTCGAGCGCCGTGACCCGGTCCTGCCCCGCGCCCTGGAACAGTTTGGTAACGCCCTTCGCCTCGATGGCGGTGCGGCCAGATGCCAAGATCGATCTCCTCCCCGCCTGTTGACCGGCGTTGTTGGCTTATCCTACGCCGGGAATTCGGCGTCTGCCAATAGCATCAGATCGACCAGCCGCCGTCGATCACAAAGGTCTGGCCGGTGACGAAAGCTGCCTCATCGCTTGCCAGATAAACCACCAGCATGCCGATTTCCTCGGCACGGGCCATGCGGCCCATCGGCTGGCGGGCGATGAAGGCCGATTTCGCCGCCTCGAAATCGCCCGTGGCTTTCAGCCGCTCCATCAGCGAGGGGCTGTCCACCGTCCCCGGGCAGATGGCGTTCACCCGGATGCCCCTGGTGGTATAGTCGGCGGCCAGCGCCTTGGTCATGCCGATCACCGCCGCCTTGGTCGCCCCATAGACGAAGCGGTTGGCGACACCTTTGATCGAGGAGGCGGCCGAGGCCATGTTGATGACGACGCCCGAGCCGCGCGCCAGCCAGCCCGGCATGAAGGCCTTGATCATGTGGAAATGTGCCTTGACGTTAAGGTCAAATGAAAAGTCCCAGGCCCTGTCGTCGGTCTCCATGATGGTGCCGGCGTGAACGAACCCCGAGCAGTTGAAGAGAATGTCGGGCGTTCCGACGCGTTTCGCGGCGGCGTCGATCTGGTCCTGCTTCAGGACATCGAGCACGAAGGTCTCGATCCCCTGCTGCTCGCCGCTCAGGGACGCCAGGGCCCCGGCGTTGATGTCGGTGGCCCAGCCCCTGGCACCCTCCCGCGCCATGCAGATGGCGGCGGCCCGGCCGATGCCCTGGCCCGCCGAAGTGACGATCGCTGTCTTGCCGTGAAGCCTGCCGGGCATGGACATCCCTCTCCCAATCCTGTTCTACTGGGGATCTAACTACCGCTTTGCGGAGAGGCTTGTCCATGAGGAACGAAGACATCTGCTATGTTACCGCGACCGAGGCCCTCAGGCTGTTCCGCAGGAAGGCACTTTCCCCCGTCGACCTCGTGAGGGCGCTGATCGCCCGCGCCGAGAAGGTGAACCCGAGGGTCAATTGCTTCGCCGACCGTTACTTCGACGAGGCGCTGGCCCAGGCGAAGGCCGCCGAAGCCCTCTATGCGAAGCGCGGCGCCAGGCTCAGGCCACTGGAGGGCATTCCCCTGGCGGTCAAGGATGCCCAGCGGGTCAAGGGCAAGCGCACCACCCAGGGCTCGCTGATACTGAAGGACTGGGTGGACGATCACTCCGACCCGATGATCGAGCGGCTTCAGAACGCCGGCGCCATCATCCTGGCGCGCACCACCACGCCGGAGTTTTGCCTCTCGGGCGTCACCGCCTCGCGCATCTGGGGCGTGACGCGCAACCCGTGGAACACCGACTGGGGCCCCGGCGGATCTTCCGGCGGATCGGGCGCGGCGCTGGCGGCGGGCCTCACCACGCTGGCGACCGGCACCGACATCGGCGGTGCGATCCGCATTCCGGCGGCGGCCGGCGGCATCGTCGGCTTCAAGCCGCCGCATGGCCGCAACCCGGACGGCCCGCCGGCCAATTTCGACCGCTTCAACCACTGCGGGCCGATGACCCGCAGCGTGGCGGACGCGGCGCTGATGCAGAACATCACGTCTGGCCCGCACCCGCTCGACCATGACTCGCTCCGGCAGAAGGTGACGCTGCCGCTTGAGGCCGGATCGATCAAGGGCATGAAGATCGCCTATTCGGTGGACCTCGGCTACCTGCCGGTCGAGGACGACGTGCGCCGCAACATGCTGGCGGCGCTCGAAGTGTTCCGCGGGCTTGGCGCCAGGGTGGTGGAGGTCGATCTCGGCTGGACCGACGATGTCGAGCGGAACGGTCTGCACTGGTACAATCTGATGCATTTCGGGCGTCAGACCATCTGGCAGATGAAGGACAATCTCGACCTGATGACCGATTATGCGATCCGCTTTGCCGAGCTGGCCCGCAAGATGACCGGTGTCGATGACGTGCACAAGCCATGGGAACAGGCGCATCGCATGTACCAGACGCTGGGCCCGGTGCTGGCCGCCCATGACGTGTTCGTCTGCCCCACCAACACGGCGCCCGCCGTGAAGGCCGACCATGATCCCTATGATCCCAACTTCACGGTGGCCGGAAAGAAAGCTGACCCGGAATATGGCTGGGTGATGTCGCATCACTTCAACATGCTGCAGAACTGCCCGGTGCTCTCCGTGCCGACCGGCCATGCCGCGACCCGGGTGCCGACCGCAATCCAGATCGTCGGCCGCACCTTCGACGACGCGCGGGTGTTCCGCGCCGCGCTCGCTTACGAGAAGGCGCTGGGCGGCTGGTACACGGGCAAGGCGAAGCGGCCGCAGCTCTGACAGCCCCCGGGCGAGTTATGCGCTTTTTTTCCTATAACCGCCGAATTTTTTCTTGACTCCGGCGCCCCGCTTCGCTATTTCCCGATCATGAACTGGTCGCTGAACATCGGTCGGATCGCGGGCACGGAGATCCGGCTTCACATCACCTTTCTGCTGTTCCTGGCGTGGATCGGCATCGCCGACTATCTGGCCGGCGGCACGGCGGCGGCGCTCGATTCGCTGGCCTTCATCACCCTGGTATTCCTGTGCGTGACACTGCACGAGTTCGGCCACATCGCCATGGGACGGCGGTTCGGCATCAGGACGCCGCAGGTGATCCTGTCGCCGATCGGCGGCATCGCCAGCATGGAGCGGATGCCGGAGAAGCCGATGCAGGAACTGCTGGTGGCGATTGCCGGTCCCGCGGTCAATGTGGCGATCGCGCTCATGCTGATCGCCGTGTTCGGCCTCAGCCCCGGCGCCATGGCCGGTCTTGATTTCGACAGCGCGACGCTGGCCCAGCGCTTGCTGCTCGTCAACGTGTCGCTGGTGCTGTTCAACCTGGTGCCCGCCTTCCCGATGGATGGCGGACGGGTGTTGCGCGCGCTCCTCGCCATGAAGATGGGGCCGGCGAAGGCCACCGCCATCGCGGCGCGCATCGGCCAGGGCTTTGCGGCGCTGTTCGTGGCGCTGGGCTTGTTCTACAGCCCGATCCTGATGCTGGTGGGCGTCTTCATCTATTTCGCGGCGGCGGCCGAGCAGCAGACCGCGAGCTTCACCAGCTTCGCCTCGCGCCTGCGGGTTGCTGACGCGATGGAGCCATCGCCCATGGTCCTCAACGCCACGCAGCCGATTTCAGTGGCGGTCGATGCCCTGCTCGCCTCGCCGCAGAAGGATTTCCCGGTGCTGGGCCCGGATGGCCGCCTGGCTGGCCTGCTTGACCGCGATGCGATGATCATGGCGCTGCGCGAGCGCGGCAGCGAGGTGGCGGTCGGCGAGGCGATGCGGCCATCGCAGCCGCTGCTCGCCGGGCAACCGCTCAGCGCTGCCTTCATCGCCATGCGCAACCGGGGCGCCGCCGCCGAAGTGGTGCTGGACGAGGCGGGCCGCGTGGCGGGTGTGCTCACCAACGACAACGTGGCCGAGATGATGATGGTCGAGAGCGTGCGGCCCGGCTGGCGGTTTCAGCGCCGGAGATGAGCGAACAGGCTGCATCTTGCCCTATCGGCTCTCTTGGCTGAGGGCCGCACCACTGGAGGACATCACACTGCCGCTTCTTTGGGTTTTGATAGGGCCGAAGGCGGGCGACAACAGCCAGATTCTGAGGGCCGCCGAAGCCTCAGGACTGGCCTTCGAGACGCGCAGGATCGCGATCCGGCAGGGCCATGAAACCCTGAAGCCGCGGGTTACGCCGTCACTCGCCCATGTCGATGCCGCCCTTTCCGATGCGCTGGGCCCGCCATGGCCCCGTGTTGTCCTCGCCATCGGGCGGCACATGTCGCTGGTGGCGCTGTGGATCAAGCAGCAATCGGGCGGCAAGACCCGCATCGCCCTGTTCAACGCTCCCAAGGGAGCAACTGGCGCATTCGACCTCGTGGTTCTTCCGCCCTATTACCGGGCCACGGGGCGGCCGAACGAGATGGTCATCCGCATGCCGCTCATCGGCATCGATCCTGGCCGGCTTGCGGAGGCCCGGGACAGCTTCCGCGATGCGCTTGGCGCCATGCCGCGCCCGCTGCACGTGCTGCTGGCCGGCGGCGACATGGGCCAGCGGAAACTGAAGCCGGATTTCGCGCTGGATATCCTGCGGCGCATGCAGGCGGGCTTCGCCTCCACAGGAAGCATCTATGTGGCGACGTCGCGGCGCACGCCGGCCGCGGCGGGTGAGGCGCTGGCCGGCGCCCTGCGCCCGCAGGACCGCATTTTCCGGTGGGGCCGCGATCAGGCGCCGAACCCCTATCTCGGCCTCCTCGCCCACGGCGACAGCTTCACCGTGACGGCCGACAGCCTGTCGATGCTGATCGAGGTGGCGAGGCTCGGAAAACCCCTGCTGGTTGCCGAACCGCCGGAACTCCGTGGCCTCCCGGGAGCACTCGCCCGGCTCGGCGCCGGATGGCGGGCGCGCGACCTCGGCAAGGCGCTGCAACTGCTCTACGACAGCGGCCATGCGGCAAGATTCGGCGCGCCGCTGCTTGCTCCGCCGGGCCCTCTGGCCGACGACACGGCGCGCGTCGGCGAGCGGCTCTGCCAGCTGGCGGACGGGACGGTTGAGCGGAAGGCCTGATTTTGCTATGCGCGGGGACCCAACTCGCAGTCCCGATCGTGCAAGGACCATCGTCATGAAACCCGCCATCTTCATCCACACGAACGAGAAGCAGATCGTCGGGGCGCTCGTCTCGGAATACTCCTTCAGGCGTTTCGCCGCCAACCCGGACGCCTTCGAGGTGAAGCTCATCGAGACCCGCCGCTACGACTGGATGAAGGACTATGAAGGCCGCCTCTACCTGCGTGACGGGCTGAAGCGCGAGTGGCTCAACGAAGACCTGCAGTCCTTCACCGTGCTGCGTTTCGCGCCGCCCGAACTCATGGGGTACCGCGGCAGGTCGCTGGTGGTGGACCCCGACGTCTTCTGCATATCCAACGTCAATGAACTCCTCGACCGTGACATGAAGGGCGCCTCCCTGATGGCCCGCCATCGCGCCGGCACCAAGGACCAGGCATGGGCCTCGAGCGTGATGCTGCTCGACAACGCGAAGCTCACGCACTGGAAACTGCGCGAGAACTTCGAGGAGATGTTCGCCTTCAAGCGCGACTACATGCAGTGGATCAGCCTCAAGCTCGAGCCGCAGAACACCATTGGCCTTCTTGAGGAGGTGTGGAACGACTTCGACCGGCTGACGCCGGAAACCCGGATGATCCACAACACCAAGCGCCAGACCCAGCCCTGGAAATCCGGCCTGCCGGTGGATTTCCGGGCGCCGGAGTCGAAAGGCAACTGGACGCCGAAGAACGTCTACCACCGGGTGCGGCGTTCCCTGTTCGGCGAATACGGCATGATGGGAAGATACAAGACCCATCCCGACCCCAATCAGGAGCGGCTGTTCTTCGGCCTGCTGCGCGAATGCTGCGACAAGGGCATCATCAGCGAGGCGACCATCCGCCACGAGATGAAGCACAACCACGTGCGCCACGACGCGCTGGAACTGCTGCGCAAGACGCCGACGCTGGCGGAACGGCCGCTGTTCGCGGCGTGACCGGTTCGGCTTCCCGCTCCTGTCCAAGGGTCTTCGGCCAGCTTGAATATCCCATTTGCTCTCTTGATAATGAGCAGTGCATATCCGGTCGGCAGTTTGCACTTTACTTGATGACGGCCGGTCGCTAGAGAAACCGGCCAGTCGGGCAGTATGTGGAAACCACTCGCATCCACTCTTGCCAGCGGGAGAACCAATCGTGCAATTGTTTGATTTCGACAGGTTTGATGCAGCGCCGCTCCAACGGACGCCTTGCGACTACATCATGGTGCCGGAGTTCGTGTTGCCCGGGGCGCTTGAGCAAATCAACAAGGACTTTCCCGACATAAGGGAGCCCGGGAACTTTCCGTTGGAGGGACTCTCGTACGGGCCGGGCTTCAAGGCGTTTGCGGATGCCATGATGGGCCCGGAGATCAAGCAGCGATTTGCCGAGAAGTTCCAGTTTGACCTGGAACCCTAT
>DAISVW010000026.1:0-14586 GCA_036826695.1 Aestuariivirga sp. | reverse complement strand
TACAGCACCGCCGGCGTGCCAATGATGCCCGTGGTGGCGGGTGCCGCTGAAACCCGCCGCCAGATCCTGATCTATACGCTGATCCTCGTCCCGGTGACGCTGCTTCCGGCGCTTACCGGCACCGTGGGCCTTCTTTACGTTCTGGCCAATGTCGCGCTGGGCGGGATCTTCATCTGGTATGCCTGGCAGGTGTTCCGCCTTCGCGCCGGCGAGCATGCCGAGGCCGCCTGCAAGAAGCTGTTCGGCTTTTCGACCTCCTGGCTGTTCATCGTCTTCGCGCTGATCCTCGCCGAGCGGGCGCTGGGGATCGCACCTTTCACGCCGGTGATCGGATGAAGGAAACGGCCGTCAAAACCCCGTTCGGCCCCGAAGACATGGCGCGGCGCAAGAAGCGCGCCATCGCCCTGGCGCTGATACTCGGTGGCCTCGTGGCGCTGTTCTTCATCACCACGCTGGTGCGGCTGGGCAGCGCGGTCGCCGAGAGGTCGCTGTGATGGCGCCGAACCCGGTGAAGAATCTCCGTGTAGCGCTGCTCGCGGCCAGCGTCGCCGCCGGCATGGTCGGGCTTTCCTACGCGTCCGTACCGCTGTACCGGCTGTTCTGCCAGGTCACCGGCTTCGGCGGCACCACCCCGCGCGCCGACGCCGCCCCACAACATGCGACGGAGCAGACGATCCGCATCCAGTTCGACGCCAACACGTCATCCGGCCTCGGCTGGGCCTTCCACCCGGTGCAGGAATCGGTCACGGTCAAGATCGGCGAGCAGAACCTGGCGTTCTACAAGGCCACCAACACATCCGACAAACCGCTGACCGGCACCGCCGTGTTCAACGTGACGCCGGTGCAGGCCGGCGCCTATTTCAACAAGATCCAGTGCTTCTGCTTCACCGAGCAGTTGCTGGAGCCCGGCCAGTCGATCGACATGCCGGTCTCGTGCTTCGTCGATCCGGAGATTCTGAAGGATCCGGACGCCGCCGGCATCAAGGAAATCACCTTGTCCTACACCTTCTATCCGGTGGACAAGCCCAAGGCTGTTTCAGCGGCGCCGCAGGCGACCTCCGGCAGCGTCGCGAACTGAGGAGCAGTGGAAATGGCAGACGCTCACGCAAAGAACCACGATTACCACCTGGTTGATCCGAGCCCGTGGCCCTTCGTCGGCTCGATTGCCGCCTTCGTGCTCGCGGTCGGCGCTGTCCGCTGGATGCATGGCGCCAATCCGGCGGTGATGCTGCTGGGCCTGGCCGGCGTGCTCTACACCATGTTCATGTGGTGGCGCGACGTGATCAGGGAAGGCCAGAAGGGCGATCACACGCCGGTCGTCGATCTGCACATGCGCTACGGCATGCTGCTGTTCATCGCCTCCGAGGTGATGTTCTTCGTCGCCTGGTTCTGGGCCTTCTTCGACGCCAGCCTGTTTCCCGGCGAGGCGATCCAGGCCTCGCGCACCGCTGCGCTGGGCGGCGAGTGGCCGCCCAAAGGCGTCGAGGTGTTCAACCCCTGGCACCTGCCGCTGATCAACACCCTGATCCTGCTCTTGTCGGGCACCACCGTGACCTGGGCGCACCATGCGCTCCTCAACAATGACCGCCAGGGCCTCAAGAACGGCCTGTGGGCCACCGTGCTGCTGGGCCTCTTGTTCACCGCGGTGCAGGGCTACGAATATGCGCATGCGGCTTTCGCCTTCAGCCGCGACCATGGCGGCAACATTTATGGCTCCACCTTCTTCATGGCCACCGGCTTCCACGGTTTCCATGTGATCGTCGGCACCATCTTCCTGATCGTCTGCCTGATCCGCGCCATCAAGGGTCAGTTCACGCCGCAGCGGCACTTCGGCTTCGAGGCCGCCGCATGGTACTGGCACTTCGTGGACGTGGTGTGGCTGTTCCTGTTCGCATCGATCTACATCTGGGGCTCGCATGGCGCGGTGATCGCCGGGCACTGACCGGTCTTGACGGTCTTGCCGCCGGGGACATCGTCCGCGCCGCTGACCAGCCGCGTGCCGCGCATCTGGCCGGTCATCCTTGCCACGCTGATCGGAACCGCCATCCTGCTGTCGCTCGGCGTCTGGCAGGTGAAACGGCTCGCCTGGAAAGAGGCGCTGATCGCCCAGCTGGAGGCCAAGGCGCTTGCAGCGCCGGTGAGCCTGAGCCGCGCCCTTGAGGCCACTGAACAGGGCCAAGACCCGGAATTCATGCGGGTGGGCTTTACCGGCCGCTTTCTGCACGATTCCTGGAAGAAGATGATCGCCACCTATGACGGCGGTCAGGGCTGGACCATCATCACCCCGGCGGTGAGCGATGATGGCTGGGCGGTGATGGTCGACCGTGGCCGGTTGCCGGACAACCGGCTCAAGGATTTCGCAAGGCCCGAGGGCGACGTGAATGTCGAAGGCATCATCCGCACTCATCGTGGTGGGAAGGGCATCTATGACCCCGTCAATGATCCCGCCGCCAATCTCTGGTACTGGTGGGACGTGCCCGCCATGCTGGCGGCCAGCACCCTGCCCGCGGGCGTCAAGCCGTTTCCCTATGTGCTGCAGCTGGCGCCCGGCGAGGCCAGGGGCGAATTCCCCCGGCCCGATGCGCCCAGGGCAAAGCTAGCCAATAATCATCTGGGCTATGCCATCACCTGGTTCGGCCTTGCCGCCACACTGCTCGGCGTTGCGGGCTTCTACATCCGCGAGCTCCGCAAGCGCCGGAAACCGCCGCTTGATGACCCCGGCCCGCAGGGCTAAAGGACCCTCGAAGCGCAAGAGGGCAAGGCCGGTGCGTTATGTGTCGACCCGGGGCGAGGCCCCGGAACTTGGGTTTGAGGATGTTCTGCTCACCGGGCTCGCCCGCGACGGTGGCCTCTATGTGCCTGCCCAGTGGCCCGAACTTTCAACCCGCGAGATCGCCGCCCTCAGGGGCGTTCCCTATGAGGACGTGGCCTACGCCGTCATGCACCCATTCATCGGCGGCGCCATTCCGGAAGCCGGGCTGCGCGCCATGATCGCCGATGCCTATCGCGGTTTCGGCCATCCGGCGGTGGCTCCGCTGAAACAGCTCGACGACAATCAATGGCTGCTCGAACTGTTCCACGGGCCAACACTGGCCTTCAAGGACGTGGCCATGCAGCTTCTGGCCCGGCTGATGGACTGGGCGCTGGCCAGGCGCCGGTCACGCGCAACGATTGTCGGCGCCACCAGCGGCGATACCGGCGGCGCCGCCGTCGAGGCCTTCAAGTCCTCGCATCATGCCAGCCTGTTCATGATGCATCCCTTCGGCCGGGTGAGCGAGGTGCAGCGCCGCCAGATGACGACGGTCGACTCGCCCACCATTCACAACATCGCGATCGAGGGCAACTTCGATGATTGCCAGGCGATCGTCAAAGCCCTGTTCAACGACCACGGCTTCCGCGACAGGGTGGGGCTTGCCGGCGTCAACTCGATCAACTGGGCGCGGATCATGGCGCAGACCGTTTATTATGTGACGGCGGCGCTGTCGCTCGGCGCGCCTGGCCGCGACATCAGCTTCGCAGTGCCCACCGGCAATTTCGGCGATATCTTCGCAGGGCTCGTCGCCAAGCGCATGGGCATTCCGGCGGCGCGGCTGATCATCGCCACCAATGTCAACGACATCCTCGACCGCACCCTCAAGACCGGGCGCTATGAGATGAAGGGCGTGAAGGCCTCCTCCAGCCCGTCAATGGACATCCAGATCTCGAGCAATTTCGAGCGCCTGCTGTTCGAGGTTCATGGCCGCGATCCCTATGCCGTGCGCCATCTGATGGCGGGGCTGGCGCAGTCGGGCGCCTTCACCATCGGCACCCGCGAGCTGGACCAGATCCGCCATGAATTCGGCTCCGGCGCCGTAACCGAGGAAGACACCGCGCTCACCATCCGCCAGACTTTGGCGCAGACTGGCGAATTGCTCGACCCGCACAGCGCGGTGGGCTATTGCGTGGCCCGCCGCCTCGAGGACCGGGCGAGCGCCATGGTGACGCTGGCCACCGCGCATCCGGCGAAATTCCCCGATGCGGTCGAGAAGGCCTGCGGTATCAGGCCCGCCTTGCCTTCGCGGCTCGCCGGCATGATGACCGCGCCGGAACGCTTTACCGTGCTGCCCAATGACGTGGCCCGGGTGCGTGACTTCATTCTTGAGCGGCAGCAGGCGTAAGGGAACCACCCGATGAGCGTCGAGATTACCCGCCTGCCGAACGGCCTCCATGTGGTGACCCATCATATGCCGCATCTCGAGACGGTGGCGCTCGGCATCTGGGTGAAGGCCGGGGCCCGCGACGAACGTGCCGAGGAAAACGGCATCGCGCATTTTCTCGAACACATGGCCTTCAAGGGCACGCCCCGGCGCTCGGCGCGCGCCAGCGCGGAGGAACTCGAATCGGCGGGCGGCGAAATCAATGCCGCCACCGGCATGGAGACCACCACCTATTATGCCCGCGTCCTGCGGAAGGACTGGGCGCTGGCGCTCGACATCCTCGCCGACATCTTCACCTCGCCCGCGCTTGACCCCGAAGAACTCGAACGCGAGCGCGACGTCATCCTGCAGGAGATCGCCGCGGCGCATGACCAGCCTGACGATCTGGTGTTCGACCTGGCGCAGGCGGCGAGCTTCGGCTCCCATCCGCTCGGCCGCTCCATTCTCGGAACCGAGCAATTGATCGGCGCCATGAGCCGCGGTGAGATCCTCGACTGGCGCAACCGCCATTACTGGGGCTCGCGCATCGTCGTGGCGGCGGCCGGCCACATTGATCACCAGGCCTTCGCGGCGGAAGCCGGGCGGCTCCTTGGCCAACTCGCGGAAGGAACCGGCCCTCAGCGCGAGACGCCCTCTTTCCTGCCCACTGCCTGCACGGCAGAAAAGCCGCTCGATCAGGCGCATCTGGTCTTGAGCTTCGAGGCTCCTGGCTACCGGCATCCCGACATCTATGTGCTGCAGGTGCTGTCCAATATCCTGGGTGGTGGCATGTCCTCGCGGCTGTTCCAGGAAGTGCGGGAAAAGCGCGGGCTCTGCTACAGCATATTCTCGTTTGGCTCCGCCTTCGAGGATGCCGGGCAGGTGGGCGTCTATGCCGCCACCTCCCCTGAGCACGCCAATGAGCTGCTCGGCCTGACTTCGGAGGTTATGCTCTCGGTGACAGATCAGGTGACGGATGCCGAGGTCAACCGCGCCAAGGCGCAGCTCAAGGCCAGCCTGGTGATGAACCTCGAAAGCGCCTCCGCCCGCGCCGATCAGATCGCCCGCCAGTTCCTGGCCTTCGGCGAAGTGCCGGATATCGAAATTCTGGTCGGCAAGATCGAGGCGGTGACCCCGGAAAAGGTACGGGATCTGGCGCTGCGCCTGTTCAGCCACCACAAGCCCGCTTTCAGCGCGGTGGGCCAGATCGGCGGGCTGGCCGGTTACGACACCATCGCCAAGCGTTTCGCGTGAGCCCTCCATGGCCTTCCTGCGCTCTCCCTTTGCCGCCGACCCGCCGCCCAGCCTGCGCGACGGGCGCATCCTTCCCCGTGTGCCGGAGATGAGCGATTATGAGCAATGGGCCGCACTCAGGGCCGCGAGCCGCGAGTTCCTGGCGCCCTGGGAGCCCCTCTGGCCCGCCAATGACCTGACCCGCACCGCCTTCCGGAGCCGCATTCGCCAATACTGGCGGGACATCGATGACGACCTTGCCTATCCCTATTTCATCCTCGACCGGGAGACCGGATTGCTGACCGGCGGGCTGACGCTGTCCAACGTCCGGCGCGGCGTCGCCCAGACGGCAACGCTCGGTTACTGGATCGGCAAGCCCTTCGCCCGCCAGGGCTACATGACCGGGGGGGTTCGACTGATGCTGGAACTCGCCTTCCGCCACCTGGCACTGCACCGCATCGAGGCCGCCTGCCTCCCTCACAATCAGGCCTCGATCGGCCTTCTGACCAAATGCGGCTTCGCCCAGGAAGGCGAGGCGCGCGGCTACCTGAAGATCGCCGGCGCATGGCGGGACCACCTGCTGTTCGCCAGGCTCGCGGACTGACGTCGAGCTGTGGACGGAAGGCATGTTCCTTGCAATTCGGCCAGCAGCCCGCTTAGTTGCCGTCATGAAACTGACGAAAGGCAGACCGGCGTCCGGTTGGGTCAGATGGGTGCTGGCGGCAATGGCGCTGCTCGCCGCAGCCTGCGGCCTGCCGCGGCCAGGATTGGCCGTCGATGTCTTCGATATCGCCAAGGCGGCGCCGCAGCAGGATCTGGCGCGTTACCTGGCGGGGCTCCAGGTTGACACGCGGACCATTCGGATCGAACGGCCAGACTCGCCCGCCGCCTCGCGCGACCAGATGAGGCTGACTGCGGCAGGCCCCGGCCCTCGCTTCAACTGGGTGGCGGCGGGCTTCGCCAACAGTGGCGCCGAGCGGCGGGTGGTGGTGATTTCCATCCCACAACAGGGCATTACCGCCTCAGGCTTCTATCCGGCACGGCTTGCCGGTCTGCGGGTGATCGGCACGGCGCTGGAAGGCGATGGCAGCCTTGAAGCATTGCAGGTTCCGGGTGAGAACGCCTTTGTGCTGACCATGCCACCAGGCGGTTCCGCAACGGTGGCCTTCGAGGTGACGCCGGGGCCGCTTCCTGCTTCGCTCTGGCTGAGACAGGCCTACGACACGCACAAGGACTATCTCTCCTTCTTCCGCGGCGCGCTGCTCGGCGTGTCGGTGCTGATCGCGCTGGCGCTGTTCCTGCTGCACGGATTCCGGGCACGCGCCATGTTTCCCGTTGCCGGCGGCTTTGCGGTGGCCGCGATCGGCTTCCTGCTGTTCGAGGCGGGGCACCTTACGCCATTGATCAGCTACCTGTCGCTGCCAGTGCTCAACATGCAGGTGCTGCGCGCCGTGATCGAAGGGCTGATGACCGCATTCCTGATCCTGCTGCTGGCCCAGTTCTCTGATGTGCAGCGGCTCTCGCGGGCCACCGGAACCATGCTGACGCTGGCAGCCGGACTGGCCTTCGCCATCCCCCTTTATGGCTTCGTTGATCCCCTGCTGGCGACGGCCGTCGCCCGCGCCGCGTTTGCCGCAGCCGCCGCGCTCGGCTTCCTGCTGATGCTGGTCCTGTGGTGGAAGGGCGAAGTGCAGGCTGAGCCCGCGGTGATCTCGTCCGGCGCCATCCTGCTGTGGACGCTGCTTGCCATGCTGGCTGCCTTCTCCACCAACCCCGGTTCCAGCATCTCCGCCGTGGTGATGGTGGGCCTCGGTGCCGTGCTGGTGATTCTTGGCTTCGCACTTGCCCACCATGCCTTCACGCAGGGCTACCTCTCGCGCCATTTCTTCCGCGAGGCCGGCCGGCAGACGCTGGCGCTGGCCGGTGCCCGCGCCTATGTCTGGGACTGGCAGCCGGACGAGGGTGAGCTGTTCGTCCGCCCGGAGATCGGGCGCGCACTGGGCCAGCAGATGACGTATCAGGAGGGTGTCACGGGCGAGGCCTTCCTCGAAAGCATCCATCCCGCCGACCGTCCCGCCTACCTGGCGGCCGTCGAGCAGGCGACGATCGATGGCCGCCGCCCGATCGAACGAAAGTTCCGCCTGCGCCATGGCGACGGCAGCTACCGCTGGTTCGAGTTGAAGGCCCGCTCGATTGCCGGCCGCGGTTTGCGCGCGGCGCGCTGCATCGGCACGCTGAACGATGTGACCAACTCCAAGATCGCCGAGGAGCGGCTGTTGCAGGACGCCGTCTATGACCGTGTGACGGGGCTTCCCAACCGCGCCCTTTTCGTCGACCGTCTGGAACGGGCAATCGAAAAGGCTGGCGCCATCGAAACCTCGGGGCTGTTCGTGCTGATCGTCGACCTCGACCGATTCAAGATGGTGAACGACGCGATGGGCTACGAGGCGGGCGATGCGCTGCTCTCGGTAATCGGCCGCCGGCTCAAGGCCGAGGCCGGCCAGACGGACACCGTGGCGCGCTTACCTGGCGACCAGTTCGCCATCCTGTTCCAGGAGGGAGGCGACGACCGCGACGTGGCGGGTGTCGCCCAGGCGCTGATCAAGACGGTGGCGCGCCCGGTGAGGCTCGATAAGCGGGAATTCTTCCTGACCGCCTCGATCGGCATCGCCCGGGCGGGCGAGGCCTCGCAGACCGCGGAGGAATTGCTCAAGGAGGCGGCAGTGGCGCTCTACGAGGCGCGGCGCCAGGGGGCGGAGGCGGTGGCGCTGTTCAGCCCGGACATGGTCGATGACCGCGCCGAACTGGTGATCCTCGAGTCGGAATTGCGCCGGGCCATCGAGCGCAACGAAATCGAGGTTCATTTCCAGCCCATTGCCAGGCTGGCCGACATGCAGCTCGCCGGGTTCGAAGCGCTGGTGCGCTGGCGCCATCCAGGCCTCGGCCTGCTGGCGCCGGAAAGCTTCCTCGGGCTTGCCGAGGAGACCGGCATAATCCGCGACATCGGCCGCGTGGTGCTCAACGCCGCCGGTCGTCAGATCGGCAACAGGCCGCGAGCCTACAGGGCGGCTGAGCCCTTGTTCGTCGCCGTCAACATCTCTTCCTCGCAGCTCATCGAACCAAGCCTGATCGAGGACATCCGGCAGATCATCGGACGCGAGAATGTGGCGCACGGCAGCTTCAAGATCGAGGTGACGGAATCCCTCATCATGCAGTATCCGGAACGCGCCCAGCAGATCCTTGAGCGCTTCCGTGCACTGGGAGTCGGGCTCTCCTGCGATGATTTCGGCACCGGCTATTCCTCGCTCTCGACGCTGCGCACGCTGCCCTTCGACACGCTGAAGGTGGACCGCAATTTCATCGGCCCCGAGGCCGAGGACGAGCGCGGCTCGGTCATCCTGCAGGCGATTATCGATATGGGCCATGAACTGGGCCTCGCCATCGTCGCGGAGGGCATCGAAACCCAGGAACAGGTGGACAGGCTGGGACAGCTCGGCTGCGACTACGGCCAGGGCTATTTCATCGGTCAGCCGCTGCCCGCGAAACAGGTGAGCGAAGCCCTGTCCGGGCTTCCCTATGCGAGATCATCAGGCCGCACCGCCATCACCTGGCTGTGGGAGCGCAGCCTGAAGAACCCGCTACCGCAGCCCAAGCTGATCCGGGTAACGGCCGACGACGTGCCCACGCCCGCGCCCGCGCCCGGGGGCGCCGCGCCGGCGGAAGCCGCGGAGGCGGATCAGCTGCTGCCACCAGCACCGCGGCAGCGCAAGCAACAGCGCCGGGTGAGCCTCCTCGAAGACATGGCCGAGGAAGTGTCAGGCGCGGCCTGACGTGCTCGACAGCATCGCAGGGTCGATCTTCAGCTTGCGCAGCGCCGCGACATAGCGCGAGTCGAAATCAAGTCCGAACACCAATTCGTCGTCCGCCGCGCAGGTGAGCCAGCCATTGTGCTGGATCTCGTTCTCGAGCTGGCCCGGCGCCCAGCCCGCATAGCCCAGCGCCAGAATGGCGCGTTCCGGCCCGCGGCCTTCGGCCATGGCCCGCAGGATATCGACCGTGGCGGTGAGCGCGATCGTCTCCGACACCGGCAGGCTTGAATTGACGGCGAAATAGTCGCTGGTATGCAGCACGAAGCCCCGCCCCTGTTCCACCGGCCCGCCATAGAGCACCGGCATCGCCATCAGCTCGTGTGGCGGCTCCTCGGCCTCGCCAGGCAAGAGATCGAGCTGGGACAGGAGATCGCCGAAACTCATCATGGGCGTCGTCTTGTTGACGATCAGGCCCATGGCGCCCTGTTCGGAATGGGCGCATATATAAATGACGCTCCGGTCGAAGCGCGGATCGCTCATGCCAGGCATGGCGATCAGCAGCTGTCCGTCGAGATAGGGACTATCGGTCATGCCATTTCCCTTTCACGCGGGGACAGACTAGCCTAGTTTCGGGTTTCACGAAACCATCCTGGGAGTATCATCCATGCTGCGGCCCGGCGATGGCATGTTGCTGACTGCCCATGAGGAATTCCCATGCATCCACTGCCAGGCTCATGATCCGCCGCGCCTTCATCACCTGTGGCGTCCTGCTGCTCGCCGCCTCCGCCGCAGCGGCGGAAACGCAGCCGTTCCGCGTCTCGCTGGTGGGCGATGATTTCGACGGCAAGGCCTGGCACGTCGGCGTGCTGATCGAGCTCGATCCCGGGTGGAAGACTTACTGGCGCATGCCGGGCGAGTCTGGCCTGGCGCCCGAATTCACCTGGACGGCCTCGGTTCCGGCGGACGTCGCGGTGCAATTCCCGGCGCCCGCCCGCCATGCCGATGCCAGCGGCGAGACCATCGGCTATGACCGCCAGGTGCTGCTGCCGGTCACCGTGTCGGCGGGCACGGCAACCGAACTCGACCTCAAGCTCGATCTGTTCTTCGGCGTCTGCAAGGACATCTGCGTCCCAGCCCGCGCCTCGGCCTCGGTGAGGCTGGGGCCGATGGCGCGAGACCCGCTGGGAACGGCGCGCGTCGCGGCGGCGCGCCAGGCGCTGCCGGTACCCGGCGGCGCGATTTCGGCAGCCGGCATCGTGATGGAAAATGGCAAGCCGGTGCGCAGACTGGAACTCTCCGAGCGGATTGATGATATCTTCGTCGAGACGGCGGGGCCGGCCTATTTCCACGCGCCGCGGTTTTCCGGCGATGGCCGCACCGCATGGCTTCCGGTCAGCAATGTCGCCGATCCCGCCAAGCTGGCGGGCACCGAACTCAGGCTCACCTATGTGGCGGGCGGCAAGGGCTATGAACAGACCGTGCGGATCGGCTAGGAACGCAACATCAGACTTCAAGGAGACACACCCATGACCCTCAAGCCCGGCGACCGGCTGCCGCCCGTGGAATTCACCGTGGCCACCGCAGATGGATCGCAGAAGATGGCACCCGACGTGATTTTCGGCGGCCGCAAGGTGGTAGTGATCGGGCTTCCCGGCGCCTTCACTCCCACCTGCAGCATGAATCACCTGCCGGGCTTCATCGCCGCCCATGACGCGCTCAAGGCGCTCGGCATCGACACCATCGCCTGCACCGCGGTCAACGACATTCACGTCATGAAGGCCTGGGCCAAGGCCTCCGGTGCCGAGGGCAAGGTGACGATGCTGGCCGACGGCAACGCCGAGTTCGCCAAAGCGGCGGGGCTGGAACTCGATCTCACCGCGGCGGGCATGGGGCTCCGCTCGCGGCGCTACGCCATGCTGGTCGATGACGGCGTGGTCAAGGCGCTCAACATCGAAACCGAGCGCGGCGTCAATGCCTCGAGCGCCGAGTCCATGGTGGAGACGATCAAGCGCCTGAAGGGTTCCTGAACGGCGCCATGCCTGTGCGGGCCAGCTCGTCGGCGCGCTCGTTGTCGTCGTGGCCGGCATGGCCCTTTACCCAGTGCCATGACACCTGGTGACGGGCCAGCGCCGCGTCCAGCCGCTGCCAGAGCTCGACATTTTTCACGGGCTTCCTGTCGGCGGTTTTCCAGCCGTTCTTCTTCCAGCCGTGAATCCATTTGGTGATGCCGTCCTTCACATAGCTCGAATCGACATGCATCGCCACCGCGCAGGGCCGGGTCAGCGCCTCGAGCGCCATGATGGCGGCCATCAGCTCCATGCGGTTGTTGGTGGTCTCGGCTTCGCCGCCTGAAAGCTCTTTGCGCGTGCCGTTATAGTCAAGGATGGCGCCCCAGCCGCCCGGGCCAGGATTGCCGGAACAGGCGCCATCGGTATGCACGACGACCTTCTGTGCGCTCATGCCTGGGCTGGCGCATCGCGCAATTCGCGCGGCAGCTTGAAGGAGACGTTCTCCTCGCGCAGCGTCACGGTTTCCACCGTCACGCTGTAATGGGCGCGGAAGGCATCGACGATTTCATTGACGAGCAGCTCCGGCGCCGAGGCCCAGGCGGTGACACCGATCACCGACAGGCCCTGAAGCGACGGCCAGTCGAGATCGCCGGCGCGCTGCACCAGCAGGCTGCGCGGTGCGCCATATCGCTCGCCCACCTCGACGAGCCGCCGCGAATTGGATGAATTCGGTGCTCCCACCACCAGCAAGAGCTCGATGCGCGGCGCGATCGCCTTCACCGCCTCCTGGCGGTTGGTGGTGGCGTAGCAGATGTCTTCCTTGTAGGGGCCCTTGATGGCCGGGAAGCGGCGGCGCAGCGCTGCGATCACGTCCTGCGTGTCATCCACCGACAGCGTGGTCTGGGTGATATAGGCAAGCTTGGCCGGGTCGCGCGCCACGATCGCCTCGGCGTCCTCCACGGTCTCGATCAGGCGGACGGCACCCTCGGGCAGCTGGCCCATGGTGCCGATCACCTCGGGGTGGCCGTGATGGCCGATCAGGATGATCTCAAAACCCTCGGCATGATGGCGCTGCGCCTCCATATGCACCTTGGTGACCAGCGGGCAGGTGGCATCGAGCTGGAACATGTGGCGCGCACTGGCCGCGGCGGGCACCGATTTCGGCACGCCATGAGCCGAGAACACCACCGGCCGGCTGGCGTCCGGAATGTCATCGAGCTCCTCGACGAAGACAGCGCCCTTGGCCCTGAGATCGTCGACCACGAATTTGTTATGCACGATTTCATGGCGCACATAGACCGGCGCCCCATAGAGGGCGAGCGCGCGTTCCACGATGTCGATGGCGCGCACCACCCCGGCGCAGAAACCCCGGGGGGCGGCCAGCAGGATGGTGAGCGGCGGTTTCGGCATGCGCAAAGAGATGCGGGGCGCGGCAGCGCTTGTCAACAACCGCTTGGTAACCGCTCTGTCAGCCCCGCTTGACTTGGGCCGCGATCGGCCTAGTCTGAGTCACAGTTCAGCACAGCGCCCAGCGCGGAAGAGACCGGTTCAAACCGGCGCCGAAGGAGCAACCGCCCCGGAAACTCTCAGGCAAAAGGACCGCTTGGGCGTGAGTCAGAACTCTGGAGAGCAGCGTGCCCATGACCGGGCAAGCTCACCGAAGGAGCCAAGCGGGCCCGTGCCGGAATGACGGCCCCGCGAAATCTCTCAGGTCTCGTACAGAGGGGGCAGATTCGGCAGCCGCCGGGTCTGGCCCAGCTTTGTCCGGAGACCGGTATTTTGAGCGACGACACCCCCAGACAAACCCCGCTCCACGCCGAGCATGTGAAGCTCGGCGCCCGCATGGTGCCCTTCGCCGGCTATGACATGCCGGTGCAATACCCCACCGGCATCATTGCCGAGCACAACTGGACGCGCGCCAGCGCCGGGCTGTTCGATGTTTCGCACATGGGCCAATGCGTGATCGCCGGGCCTGATTTCGAGACCACGGCGCGGGCCATGGAACGCCTCGTTCCGGCCGATGTGCTGGGCCTGAAACCAGGTCAGCAGCGCTATTCGCAGCTTCTGTCGGAAACCGGCGGCACGCTCGATGACCTGATGATCACCCGCCACAATGAGGACGGGCTTCTCTATGTGGTGGTCAATGCCGGCCGCAAGGAACATGACTATGACTGGATCGATGCCCGCCTGTCGCGCGGCGTCAGCCTCAGGCGGCTCGATGGGCTGGCGCTGGTGGCGCTCCAGGGCCCCAAGGCCGAGGAAGTTCTGGCCCAGCATGTGCCGGACATCGGCGGGCTTTCCTTCATGCATTACCGCGATGCCGCCCTGGGGCCGATCCGCGCCCAAGTCTCGCGCTCCGGCTACACCGGCGAGGATGGATTCGAAATCTCGGTGGCCAGCGCGGATGCGCCGCGGCTGTGGAACCTGCTGCTCGCCGACCCGCTGGTGAAGCCCATAGGGCTGGGGGCGCGTGATTCGCTCCGCCTCGAGGCCGGGCTTTGCCTTTATGGCCATGAGCTGGACGAAACCATCTCGCCTGTCGAGGCCGGCCTCCTATGGTCGATCGGCAAGCGCCGCCGCACCGAGGGTGGCTTTACCGGCGCGGCGCGGGTCCAGGCGGAACTCGCCGATGGCCCGCCCCGGCGGCGCGTGGGCATCAGGCCCGATGGCCGCGCCCCGGCGCGCGAGGGCGCGCCCATCACGGATGCGGAAGGCCGGGAGATCGGCAAGGTCACCTCGGGCGGTTTCGGCCCCACCGCCGGCGGCCCCATCGCCATGGGCTATGTGACGCCGGCATCCGCCACGCCAGGAACCAAAGTCAACCTGATCGTCCGGGGAGCGCCGCTTGCCGCCACGATCGTCCCGCTTCCCTTCGTTCCCAACCGCTTCAAACGCTAGGAGACCGTCATGACCGTCAAATACAGCAAGGACCACGAGTGGGTGAAAGTCGAGAACGGCATCGCCACCGTGGGCATCACCAACCACGCGCAGGAGCAGCTGGGCGATGTGGTGTTCGTGGAGCTTCCCGCCATCGGCAAGACGGTGACGCAGCACGGCCAGGCGGCGGTCGTTGAAAGCGTGAAGGCCGCAAGCGAGGTCTATGCCCCGGTGTCCGGCGAGGTCGTGGACGTCAACAAGGATCTGGAGGGCGACCCCGCGATGATCAACCGCGCCGCCGAGGGCGACGCGTGGTTCATGAAAGTGAAGCTCGCCAATCCTTCGGAGCTCGATGGCCTCATGGACAAGGCCGCCTATGAGGCCTTCTGCTCATCGCAGTGAGGACCTGACATGCACGCCGCGCCGCACTTTCGGATCGACAGCTCGGATGACCTCGCAGACTTCATTGATGCGCGGCATTTT
>DAISVW010000025.1:0-14718 GCA_036826695.1 Aestuariivirga sp. | reverse complement strand
GCCTATATCTTCGTGAGCGACGAAACCGGCGAGAACGCCATCATTGTGGTGCCGGGTGCTGCCGGCCATATCAGCCCGGAGGACGTGACAGCCGCGAAGGATGCGATCGTCGCGGCGCGGGTATTCGTCACCCAGCTGGAACAGCCCATGGCGGCGGCCCGCAAGGGCCTCGAGATCGCCAGATCAGCGGGCTGCATCACGCTGTTCAACCCGGCGCCGGCCGCCGCCGTGCCGGACGACATCTACGCGCTGTGCGACTATGTGATCCCCAACGAAACCGAAGCCGCCGCCTTGACCGGCATCGCCGTCGCCAGCGCCGACGAGGCGCGGCGGGCGGGCGATGTTCTGCTGGCAAAGGGGGCCCGCAACGCACTCATCACCCTGGGCCCACGCGGTGCGCTGCTTCATGGCCGCAACGGCTCAACGCTCATTCCCGCCTATGCGGCGGGTAAGGTCGTGGAAACGGCGGGGGCGGGCGACAGTTTCGTCGGCGCCTTCGCCGCCGGGCTCGCCGAGGGCATGGCGCCTGATGCCGCCTGCCGTTTTGGCTGCGCGGCGGCGGGCATCTCGGTGACGAGGCCGGGAACGGCGCCGGCCATGCCGCGCCGGACGGAGATCGAGGCTCTGCTCAGCCGCGGATGAAGTGCAGCTTGCCGAACTGCCCGCGGAAGGCCTGAACCTCCGGCGCCACGGACTGCGCGGCGCGCCGGGATAGCAGCACATCGGCGATGAAGCGCGCCACCTCCGGCATGTGCTCCGGCCCCATGCCCCAGCGCACGATTTCGGGCGTGCCGAGGCGGAGCCCGTTGAGACCGCCCGCAACCTCCGCAATCGGCAGCCCGATGCCGCAGGAAAGAATATTGGCCTCGCGCAGCCGCTTCGCCGCCGCCTGGCCGCCGCCGAAGCCCGCCGCCTCGATGGCCAGCTGGTGCGAGCTGGTCATGCCCTTGGCCGCCGCATGCACGGCCACGCCTTCGGCGATGAGCGCCGCGGCCAGCGCCTTCGCGGTTCCGGCCATGGCACGGGCATAGTCGCGGCCATGCACCTTCCAGTCGAGCAGCGTCATCGCCAGCGCGGCGGATTTCCCGGCGTCGAAATTGGCGGTGAGACCGGGATAGGCGATGGCGTCGAGCCGTTCGGCGATGGCCGCGTCATTGGTGAGGATAAGCCCTGACGGCGGCCCGCCGAGGCTCTTGTAGGTGCTCATGGTCATCACATGGGCGCCTTCGGCCAAAGGCTGCTGCCACTGTTTTCCAGCGATCATGCCCGACATATGCGCGGCGTCGAACATCACGAGCGCGCCCACGTCATCCGCGATCTCGCGGATCGCACCGATCGGATGCGGAAACAGGTTGAGGCTGCCGCCGATGGTGATGAGCTTCGGCCTGAGGCGCCGCGCCTCCTCTCGCAGCGCCGCGACATCGACCGTGAAGTTCGCGGCATCGACGGGTGCGGGATGGGTGATCAGTCCATAGAGCCCCGCCGCACCCGACGCGTGGTGGGTGACATGGCCGCCAATTTCCGGCGGCGGCGCGATGATCGCATCGCCCGGCTTGGCCGCCGCCATGAACACATAGAGATTGGCCAGCGCGCCCGAGCCCACACGGATCTCGGCAAAGCGCGCATCGAACACCTCGGCGGCGAGCTCGGCCGCCATCACCTCGATCTTCTCGATGCCTTCCAGCCCCATCTCATATTTGTCACCCGGATAGCCGAGCGACGGCCGCGACCCGATGCCCGCCGCGAGCAGCGCCTCGGCCCGCGGGTTCAGCATGTTGGTGGCGGGATTGAGGTTGATGCACTGGCGCTCGTGGATGGCGTGGTTTTCCTCCACACAGGCCATGAGGGCGGCGTCATTCTCGTCGGCCGCAGCGGGGGCCACGGGCGCGGGCAGGGCCGGGACGTAATTCTCGGCACCCGCCGGAACCCAACCGCGCCGCTGCAACATCGCCTGCCCTCTACTCCCCGTTGGCAAAGGCGGCGCGCAGCACCGAGCGCTCACGCGAGTCGAAGCGCAGGCTCGCCGTGGGCTGGTGGGTCTGCAGGCGGTCTGCCGCATGATCGCATTGCGTGAGATAGGCGGCGAGCGCCTCCGGCCCGCAACCCGCTGATGGCGCAAGGCCCAGGAGACGGGTGGTTCCGCACAGCGATTCGAGATGGCCCACCAGATAGCCGGCATCGGCCAGCGCTGTTGCGGCGGCGAACCTCGCGCGCGACCCCGTGCCGTCGCGCGGCGCGAAGCGCAAGGCCGGCAAAGCAGGAGCCAGCGCCCTCAGCTGGGCCAGGAGCGCCTGGAGCGGCTCCGCCCCCTCCTCCGCGTCAAGCCCATGTTTCAGCGCCTGGTGGCGGGCATAGCCCACG
The DNA here is from genome assembly GCA_036826695.1 of Aestuariivirga sp. Lineage (GTDB taxonomy): Bacteria > Pseudomonadota > Alphaproteobacteria > Rhizobiales > Aestuariivirgaceae > Aestuariivirga. The sequence continues at coordinate 12,357 of DAISVW010000025.1, read as the reverse complement.
AGATAGCCGGCCGTGAAAGCGTCCGGCGCCACGCCGGGCTGCTGCGCCTGCGCGGCAAGCGCGGCGCGCACCGCCTTGCGGAGCACCGCGTCGGCATGGTCCTCGCCGTCCTCGCGCGGAACCGCCGCCACCCGCAGGGGCGGCTTCCTCCGGCTCATGTTGATGTCGCGCCACCCCATGGCTAGGCCGCAAGCTTGTCGACCAGCCGCTCGAGCATGCGGTCGCACTGGGCCATCTGCGCCTCGCTCACATGCTCATCGGGCTTATGGGCGACCGCGATGTTGCCCGGGCCGCACACCACGGCGGGCGTGCCGAGCGCCTTCTGGAACAGCCCGCCCTCGGTGCCGAAGGTGATCTTGCCGGTCGAATTGCCGCCGGTGAGCGCATGCACGAATTTCACCGCCTCGCTGTCCACCGGCGTGTTCATGGCCGGGTAGCTCTGGAGTTCGGCGAACTCGAACCGCGCCTCGCTGAACACGCCACGATAGCCCGGCGCGATGTCCTCGGCGGCGGCCCTGATCCTCGCCGCGATGGCCTCGCCGTCATCCTCCGGCAGATAGCGGATCTCGAAATCGAAGCTGCAGCGGTTGGGCACGATGTTCATCACCTCACCGCCCTGGATCTTGCCGACATGAAGGGTCGTGTAGGCCACTTCGTAGTCGCCGTCGCGGAGCCCGGTTTCGGCGATGTTCTTCTGGATCGCGCGAATGGCGCCGATCAGATCGGCGGCCATGTAGATGGCGTTGACGCCAATCGGCGCCAGGCTCGAATGCGCCTCCAGCCCATGCGCGGTGACGCGGAAGCCGAGCTTTCCCTTGTGCGCCGTCACCGCCTGCATCATCGTCGGCTCGCCCACAATGCACCGCCGCGGGTTTACCGGCGCGTCCTTGAGGATGTCCCGCCGCCGGCGCACGCCGACGCAGCCGATTTCCTCGGCATAGGAATAAGCCTGATGCAGCGGCGTGTTCAGCTTGCGCGCGGCGGCGATTTCAGCGGCCCTGAGGCAGCAGGCGATGAAGCCCTTCATGTCCGCCGTGCCGCGCCCGTAGAGATTGCCGCCACGGCGCTCAAGCCGGAATGGATCGGTGGACCAGGCCTGGCCTTCCACCGGCACGACATCGGTATGGCCGGAGAGCACGATGCCGGGGCGCTCCGCCGGTCCGATGGTGGCCCAGAGATTGGCCTTGCGCCTGTCTTCGCTGTGTACCAGCAGCGAGGACACGCCAAGGCCCTCGAGAAAGCCCTGGACATGGGCAATCAGGCCGAGGTTGCTGTCGCGGCTCACGCTGGGAAATGCGATCAGCCTTTCAAGATGTTCGAGGGATGATGTCATCGCCTGCCGGGGTTGCTGGAACAGGCCTTTCGATGGGCCGCAATTTGATGCATGTCAAGGAAGCCGGGGCGCGGATTCACTAAGGGAATTCTCACGGTGGTTTCGGCCATCGTGACGGCGGGGCGGGTTCCCGTGAGAGTCAGCTGTCGCTTCGTTCCCCCCTTTCCCTGAACTCCCCCGCCACCTGCCTCTTTCAGGGCCACTGCGCGCCCGTGCGCGCCGTCTCGATGGCATAGACCGAGGAGGTGGCGCAGATGAACATGCGCGCCTTTCCGAAACCGCCGAAGGTGAGATTGGCCACCGTCTCCGGCACCAGGAATTTGCCCAACCGCTCGCCCTTGGGCGTGTAGCAGTGAACGCCATCGCCCGCCGAAATCCACAACAGGCCTTCGGTATCGACGCGCAAGCCATCCGGCACTTTCTCGTTGATGACTGCGACGACGCGGCTGTTCGCCAGCCGCTTGCCATCGACCACCTTGAAGCCCCGCACATGGCGCGGGCGGCCTTCCTCGAAGCCGAAGCCAGTGCCCCGGGCATAGCCGGAATCGGCGATGTAAAGCTCGCGCTCGTCGGGCGAGAAGCAGAGCCCGTTGGGGCGGTCGAAGTCATCCGCAACGACGCTCACCTCCCCCGTCGACGGATCGAACCGGTAGACCTGGTTGTTGCCGATCTCGCTCTCCGCGCGAATGCCTTCATGGTCCGAAATGATGCCGTAAGGCGGGTCGGTGAACCAGATGGTGCCGTCAGACTTCACCACCACGTCATTGGGCGAGTTGAAGCGCTTGCCGTTCCAGTGGCTGACGATCACCTCATAGCGTCCGTCGAGAGAGGTGCGGCTCACGCAGCGCCCGCCATGCTCGCAAGAGATCATGTTGCCGTCGCGGTCTCGGGTGTGGCCATTGGTGCGCTGGGCTGGCTGGCGGAACACCGAAAGCCCGCCCGATGGCGACCAGCGCATCATGCGGTTGTTGGGAATGTCGGAAAACCGGAGCTCGTTCAGCTCCGAGAACCACACCGGGCCTTCGGCCCAGATGAAGCCGGTGGCAAGCCGGGTGAGTGCTGCCCCGGCCGGAAAGAAGCCGAGGAAACGGTCCGACTCGGGGGCGAGGCAGCTGGCGTGTCTGGTCATCAGCTTCAACCTTTCACAAGCGAAGGAATGCGGGTGGCGGGCGGCGTGTTGCGGCTGCGCTGGCATTTCACCTCGCCGTCGATCACCACCATGCCGATGCCGGGGAGATCGCCCAGCGCGATGCTGGCGAGCAGGTTGTCGCCGGCCGAGTGCTGCGCCTTGTCCATGAACACGAAGTCAGCGGCACGGCCCACCTCGATCAGCCCGCAATCGAGCTTGCGGACGCGCGCGGTATTGCCGGTGGCGAGGCAGATTGCCTGTTCGGCGGAAAGCTCGCCCAGGGACGACAGCATCGATACCATGCGCGCGATGCCGAGCGGCTGCACGCCGGAGCCCGCTGGCGCATCGGTGCCAAGGATCACGCGATGCAATTCGCCCATCTCGCGGGCCAGCCGCAGCGTGTAGAGGGCGGCGCGCTCATTGCCGTTGTGGACGATTTCGAGGCCGCGCTTGCAGCCCTCGCAGATGCAGCGGATCTGGCTGTCGGGCAGCGCCGTGTGGCCGCCGTTGATGTGGCCCACCACGTCGGTGTCGGCTTCCAGCACCACGTCCTTGTCGATGAGGCCGGACCCGGGGATCGACGGCCCGCCGGTGTGAATGGTGCTCTGGATGCCGTATTGGCGCGCCCAGGCCACCATGCGCCGGGCGGTCGGCCCGTCCTTCACGCCGCCGAGGCCCACTTCGCCCAGCAGTTTCACGCCGGCATCGGCGAGGTCCTTGAAATCCTGCTCCGTCATGTCGGGTTCGATGCAGGGCGCCCCGGCATGGACCTTGACGCCCGAGGGCCGGAAATTGGCGAACTGGCGCTGCGCCGAAATGGCCAGCGCCTTGAGGCCCACCACATCGCGCGGGCGGCCCGGCGTATGCACCTCGCCAGCCGAGATCATGGTGGTGACGCCGCCATTGAGGTTGGAATCGATCCAGCCGAGCTGGTTCTGGCGCGGCGTCCAGTCGCCCGCCACCGGATGCACATGGCTGTCGATCAGGCCCGGGGTGAGCGCCGAGCCATGGGCGGCGATGATGTGGGTGGCGTTTTCCTGGGCCACTTCCCTGGCGCTGCCGATCGCCGTGATGCGGCCGTTCTCGGCCACCAGCGTATCCGCCGCGAGGATCGGGTTTTCGAGCGCGCCCGAGAGCATCAGCCCGATGTTGCGGATCACCAGCCTGCGTGGGCCCCCGGCGGGGGCTTGGGCGTCATGCGCCATGAGGGTCTCCTGACGAATTGCCGCTTCTGGCGCGGCTTGGGGGCTGGCATACTGCGTCAGGACGATGGGGCTGTCGAGGCCGCAGGCCGTGGAGCAGTATCAAGCAATGAAGATCATCCGCCGCGTGGATTTCCGCGAAGGCCGCTGGCGCAACGGCATGGGCGCGTCCTGGAACATCGCCGCAGAGCCGCCGGAGACCGATGATTTCGGCTGGCGCTTCGCCACCGCACGGATCGATGCCGATGTGCCGTTCTCGCTCTACCCGGAGGTGGACCGCATCTTCACGCTGATGTCCGGCAACGGCCTGACCCTCGATTTCGACGGAAGGCCGCCGCTCATCGTCGGCCGCCGCTTCGTGCCGCATTACTTTGCCTGCGATGTAGCCACCAGTTGCCGGCTCCATGGCGGCCCCTGCCGGGCGCTGAATCTCTTCACGAGGCGCGGACAATGGACCGCCACGGCGCAGGTCTTCTCCAGCGGCGCCGACGTTGCGCACGGCGGACCGATCCTGCTGTTCGCGCTGCAGGGCGCCGCCGACGTCGACGGCCAGGCGCTGGGCGAAGGCGATGCCGCGGTGGCTGCGGAGCGGGTCAGGGCCGATACCGAGGGATTTCTGTTCGCGGCCCTGCTGGAGCGGTGCTGATTGGACGGCAACGCGTTTCCCGCTATGAGGCGGGCGCAGACACATGAGGGAGGCTTCCAATGAAAGCGCGTGTGCAGTGGCTCGACGGGCGGGCCTTCGTGGGCGAATCCGGCTCGGGCCATGCGGTTGTAATGGACGGCGCGCCGGACTCGGGCGGCCGCAACATCGGTGTGCGGCCCATGGAAATGCTGCTCCTGGGGCTTGGCGGCTGCACCGCTTTTGACAACGTGATGATCCTGGAGCGCATGCGCGAGAAGGTGACCGGGCTCGACATCGCCCTAGAGGGCGAGCGCGCCACCGAGGACCCCAAGGTGTTCACCCATGTGAAGCTGATCTACAAGGTGACGGGGCGCGGCCTCAAGCCCGCCAATGTCGAGCGGGCGGTCAATCTCTCCGCCGAGAAATACTGCTCGGCCTCCGCCATGTTCGCCATGACGGCGAAGATCGAGCATAGTTTCGAGATCATCGAGGAGAGCGTCAGCGCCTGATGAGGCCGCCTGCCGCGAAGTGCCGCGGAAACAGCGCCGCGGCGCAGGCGAAGGCGGTGGCCAGCGCCTCTTCGCTGTCGTAGGGCTTGGCGGAGAACATCAGTTCCAGCCACATGCCTTCGATGGCGAGTCTGAGAATGCGCGCCGCGCGCGCCGGATCAAGCGCGTAGCCCGCTTCGGCCACGAGGCGCCGGCAGGCCGACTCGAAGGCCTCGATATGGGCGCGGTCGTTGTCGCCGCATTGCTCGAGATAGAGCGGCCGGTTCTTCGCCTCGCCCCAGAAGGCGCACCAGGCGGTGAGCCGCTCCGGTGTCTGGCCGCCGTCCTCGAACTCACAGAGAATGAGCGCGTTCAGTTGCTGCGCCGGATCCGCCCCCGCGGCCGCCAGCGCCGATGCCCAGATACGGCGATGTTCCTCGGACATGAAGCGCAGGGTTTCCGCCAGCAGGCGTTCCTTGCTCTGGAAATGGAAGTTGACCAGGCCGTGCGACACGCCCGCCGCCAGCGCCACATCGGTCAGGGTCATTTGCGAAAGCCCCTTGCGGGCGATCGTGGCGATTGTCGCCTCGATCAGCTGCTCGCGGCGCAAGGCGCGGCTGGCCTTGCGGCCCGGTAGGGCGGAGGGCTCCATGGCTATGGTCTTGAAGCCGATTTCCGCCGGTTTTTCAAGTGATTGACAGCTCACAACCCTGTATTGATTGACAAGTCAGTCAAAATGAGTGGAAGATTTGTGTTATGAACATGATACCGCCACCGCGCGGGTCCGAATGGGACCGCAGCGGCCTTCCCGCCTGGACCTACCACAGCCAGGCCATGCTCGACCTCGAGATTCAGGGGCTGTTCCGCACCCACTGGCAAGTTGCCGGCCATGTCAGCGACCTTCCGGCGCCGGGCGATTTCTTCACGCTCGACATCGCCGACGACCGGGCGCTGATCGTGCGCGGCGAGGACGGCGTCGTCAGGGCGTTCCACAATCTCTGCCGCCACCGCGGCTCGCGCGTGACGGCCGAGGAGCGCGGCAACTGCAAGCGGGCTTTCGTCTGCCCGTTTCATGGCTGGGTCTACAACACCGACGGCACACTGCGCGGTCCTGCCCGGCCCGAGAGCTTCGGCGCCATGGATCGCAGCCGATTCGGCCTGAAGCCCCTCGACCTCGAGATCTTCATGGGCTTCATCTTCATCCGCTTCCAGCCCGGGCCGCAGCCGGCGGTGGCCCAGATGCTGAGCCCGCTTGCCGCGGACATGGCGGACTACCGCCTCGAGGACCTGGTTCCGGCATCAACGGTTTTCACGGCAACCATCCCCGTGAACTGGAAGTCGGTGCGCGACGTCGACAATGAAGGCTACCACGTGGCCATGGCGCATCCTGCCCTGCAGGATCTCTACGGCAACGACTACACCGACCAGACCTATGTGAACGGCATCAGCCGCTCGCTCGGACGTTTCAACGCCAGCGGCGGCAGGCTGTGGAGCGTTCGGCACTATCAGGCGCTCAGCAAGGGCCCCGCCTGGCTGCCAGAGGACAAGCACCGTGTGTGGGGCTACTACGGGCTGTTTCCCAACGCGGTGATCGCGGTGACCGCGGAACAGATTCAGTTCTACCAGGAGTTTCCACGGGGCGTGCAGTCCACCGTGATCCGCGGCGCAGCCTACCGGCGGCCGGTCGAAAACCGCGCCGAGCGGCTTTCGCGCTATCTCGCCACGCGCATCGACCGGACCACCTCGAAGGAAGACATCCAGTTGTCGATCTGGTCGAACGAGGCGATGAAATCCTGCGGCTTCGACGGCTTTCACCTGTCCGATCTCGAAAGGACGGTGCGCAGCCATCATGACCTGTTGCGGAACCTGTTCCCGGTCATGGGCCAGGCGGCGGCGCCACCCGAAGGCGACATCGCCCGGATCAATGCCGATCTACTGGCCGGACGCCCGCCGCTGCCGGTGGCTTGACAGGCGGGCCCCAACCGCAACAACCTGAGGCCTCAGCATGATATGAAACGGCCTCCGGGAGAAACGACCATGAAACTGAACCGCCGCAAGGCCAGCGGCCTGATCGCAACCTCTGGCCTGCTGGCCATGCCCTTCGTCAGACGGGCGCGGGCCGAGGACCAGGTCCTCAACGTCTACAACTGGGCGGATTACATCGGCGAGACGACGATCGAGGATTTCCAGTCGCGCACCGGCATCGCCGTCACCTATGACACCTACAGTTCGGCCGAGGAGATGCAGGCCAAGATGCTGGCGGGCTCCACGGGTTATGACGTCGTCGTCACAGCGGGTATTACGGCGCCCGTTTTCATCAAGGCTGGCGTCTACCAGAAGATCGACCGCGCCAGACTCCCGGGCTGGAAGGATCTCGACCCCGAGGTGCTGCGCATCCTCAGCGGCTGGGACCCCGGCAATGATTATGGCGTCCCCTACACGTGGGGATCGGTCGGCGTGACCTTCAACATGGACATGCTGCGCGAGCGCATCCCGGACGCCAATCCCGACTCGCTCGATCTGATCTTCAAGCCGGAGAACGCGGCGAAGCTCGCCGATTGCGGCATCTCGGTGCTGGACAGCCCGACCGATGTGATCCCGATGGTGCTGCGCTATCTCGGCAAGGACGGCGACACCACCAACGTCGAGGACTACCAGGCGGTCGTCGAGGCCTTCAAGCCGGTGCGCGCGTACATCCGCACCTTCGACAATACCAATTACCTCAACGCCATTCCCAACAAGGAACTCTGCGTCATCAACAACTGGTCAGGCGACTATTCCACCGCCAGGACGCGCGCCGCCGAGGCCGGCGTCGAGATCAACCTCGAATACCACGTGCCGGCAACCGGCGCTCCGGCCTGGGTCGATTGCCTGAGCATGCCCAGCGATGCCGCGCATGTCGAGGCAGGCTACAAGTTCCTCGCCTACATGCTGGAACCCGAGGTGATCGCCAAATGCACCAATTTCATCAACTACGCCAACGCCAATCTGGCCTCCAAGGCGTTCGTGGATCCGGCGATCCTCGCCAATCCCGCCGTCTACCCCGATGACAAGGTGAAGGCGAGGCTGTGGGCGCCGAAACCCTTCAGCCCCGAGCAGGACCGCGCCATGACGCGCGCCTGGCAGACGATCAAGTCCGGCTGAACAGGCCATGGCCGAGGCAGGGCCTCAGCCCTTCATCCGCATCGCAGGCGTCAGCAAGCGCTTCGGCGGCTTCACCGCCGTCAACGACGTTTCGCTCGACATCATGAAGGGCGAGATGTTCGCGCTGCTCGGGGGCTCCGGCTGCGGCAAGACCACGCTGCTGCGCATGCTGGCGGGATTCGAGACCCCCACCGAAGGCAGCATCTTCATCGACGGCCAGGACATGGCGGATATCCCGCCCTATGAGCGGCCGGTGAACATGATGTTCCAGTCTTACGCGCTGTTCCCGCACATGACGGTCGAAGCCAATGTCGGCTATGGCCTCAAATATGAGGCGATGAGCAAGGCCGATCGCGCCGCGCGGGTGCGCGAGATGCTTGACCTCGTGCAGCTCTCGGGCTTTGCGGGGCGGAAGCCGCACCAGCTCTCGGGCGGGCAGCGCCAGCGCGTGGCGCTGGCCCGGGCACTGGCCCGCCAGCCCAAGCTGCTGCTGCTCGACGAGCCCCTCGCCGCCCTCGACAAGAAACTGCGCGAACACACGCAATTCGAGATCATGAGCATCCAGCAGCGCACCGGCATCACCTTCGTGGTGGTCACTCATGACCAGGAAGAGGCGATGACGCTCGCCGACCGCATCGCGGTGATGGACAAGGGCCAGATCCGCCAGCTGGGCCCACCGGCCGAAGTCTATGAGCGCCCCAACAGCCGGTTCGTCGCCGGCTTCATCGGGTCGATCAACATGTTCGAGGGCGAGGTCGTGGCCGATGGCGGCGGGCTCGCCGTCGCCGTGCCGGCGCTCGGGTCTATGGTACAGGTAACAGGTATCGACGCGAAGACAGGTGATAAGGTGACGCTTGCTGTCCGCCCCGAGAAGATAGCGATCAGCCGGGAACCGCCCGCCGCCGCCAATTCCTTCGAGGGGACCGTCAAGGACCTCGCCTATTTCGGCAAGGATTCGCTGTTCCGGGTTGCCCTGCCCTCGGGCGCGCTGGTCTCGGTGAGCAGCGTCAACCGCGACCGTGGCCGCAACACGAGCGCCGCCGACTGGGGCGAGCGGGTCTGGCTGTCTTTCGCTCCGCAGTCGGCCATCGTGCTGAAGGACTGAGGGCATGGCGGGACGCGCGGACCGATGGTTCGACAGGCGGGGGTGGCGCGACCTGATCATCGGCGTGCCCTATCTGTGGCTCATCGTCTTCTTTCTCATCCCCTTCGCGATCGTCATCGCCATGAGCTTCGCGCTCCGCGCCGAGTCCTCCCCACCCTTCGCCTTCTCGGCCCACTGGCCCCATATCAGCTGGGAGAATTATCACAGGCTCTGGTCGGACTCGCTCTATCTCCGCGCCTTTCTCACCAGCCTCTGGAACGCGGCACTCGCCACCCTGTTCTGCCTGCTCATCGGCTATCCGATGGCGCTCGGCATCACGCGGGTCAGCCGCAGCTGGCGCAATCTCTTGCTGATGCTGGTGATCCTGCCGTTCTGGACGTCATTCCTGCTCCGCGTCTATGCCTGGATGGGCCTTCTCGGCAACAACAGCTGGTTCAACAAGGCGCTGACGGCGGCGGTCAACGCCGTGCTCCCCGGCGAGAGCGCCTTCCGGGCGATCCCGATGATGAACAGCAATTTCGCGGTCGTGCTGGTGATGGTCTATTCCTACCTGCCCTTCATGATCCTGCCGCTGTACGCCAATCTCGAACGGTTCGACCGCACGCTCGATGAGGCGGCGGCCGACCTCGGGTCGAGGCCCTGGCAGGTGTTCAAGGACATCACGCTGCCGCTCAGCGTGCCGGGCATCGTGGCCGGCGGACTTCTGGTGTTCATTCCCGCCTCGGGCGAACTCGTCATCCCGAGCCTTGTCGGCAACGCCAGCGACCCGATGATCGGGCGCATCATCAGTGACGAATTCGCCTCCGCGCGGGACTGGCCGATGGCGGCGGCCGTGGCGGTGGCGCTGCTTCTGCTGCTGGTCGTTCCGATCATGGCCTATAACCACTTCGAACGGCGCGCCGGAGGCGGGCCATGAACCGCCGCCCGCTGTTCCTCATCACCTGCCTGTGCTTCGGCTTCGCCTTCTTCTATGTGCCGATCATCTCGCTCATCGTGTTTTCCTTCAACAAGTCGCGGCTCGTTACCGTGTGGGGCGGGTTTTCCACCCAGTGGTACGGCAAGCTGCTCCAGAACGAGCAGGTGCTGAAGGCAGCACTCCTGTCGCTTCAGATCGCCCTGGTGAGCGCCACGCTGGCCACCATTCTGGGCGCCATGGCGGGGATCGCGCTGGCGCGCTTCCGGCGCTTTCGCGGCCGCACGGTTCTTTCTGGCCTGGTCACGGCACCGCTGGTCATGCCGGAGGTGATCACCGGCATTTCCCTGCTCCTGCTGTTCATCTTCATGGCGGAGTGGATCGGCTGGCCGGGTGCCCGCGGTTTCACCACCGTGACCATCGCCCACATCACCTTTACCATGACCTATGTGACGGTCGTCGTGCAGTCGCGCCTCTCTTCCATGGATGCGGCGATCGAGGAGGCGGCGATGGACCTTGGCGCCAGGCCGTGGCAGGTGCTGCGCGACGTGACGCTGCCGGTCATCGCCCCGGCGCTGCTGTCGGGCTGGCTCCTCGCCTTCACCATCTCGCTCGACGATGTGGTGATCACCAGCTTCACCACCGGCCCCGGCACGACGACGCTGCCGATCCTGATCTGGAGCAAGGTACGGCTCGGCGTGACGCCGGACATCAACGCGCTCGCCACCGTGATGATCGCCATCGTGACGCTTGGCGTGATCGCCGCCGCGCTCATCTTGCACCGCGCCGAACAGCGCCGCGAACGCGACGTCCAGATGGCGCTCGCCCAAACCCATTCCAGCTAACAGGAGGTACCCCGCTCATGAAACCCGTGAAACCCGCCGACCGCCGCGTCGCCAATGTCTATGAGGCCACCTTCACGCCCTTCGTTTATCCGGACGGCGTGGCGCTGGGCGATGGCGTGTTGCAACTCAACGACGCCGAGCCCCTGGGTGTCGGCTTTCATGTCTACCGTATGCCGCCCGGCATGACGAGCAGGCCGCACCGCCACAACGGCCATGAGCAGTTCCTCATCCTCGAGGGCGAACTCATCGAGAATGACGGCACAGTGTTCCGCAAGGGTGACCTCGTCTGGCTGCGGGACGGCACCGAGCATTGCTCCTACACGCCCAATGGCTGCCTGCTGGCGGTGCACATCGCCGGGCCGGAAACCACCGTGGAGTGATCGCCCGGCACGGCTTTTCTATCGGAGGCTGCAATCGCGGCCATTCAGCCACCAGAGAGCGGCTTTCCGAATTTGCATGGCTGGCGGCGGAAGGCCGCGAGCCATTTCAAAACAACGGGTTAGCCTGAGCCACGGGGAAGCGGTGAAGTGCCCGGGGGCTGGCGGCGGCTGGCCAAATCGGCCTATGGTTTTCCCACTGTCGGGCCTTTGTCTGGCAGCTTCTTTGCAGCACTTGCCCGCCTCGCTTCTTCGACGGAGCAGGCGGGCATTTTTCTTTGCCGCGCCGGCCGCCGGTTTTGCCTTGGGACTCACCCCAAGATGCGGTAGTTGATTCATTGGGGAACTTCATGGAGGAGGGAAAACATGAATACGCAAACTTCGAAGAGCCTGGGGGCGGGCGCCGCAGTGCTGCACGGCCTCGCCAAGAACTGGTGGGCGGTGCTGCTGCGCGGCCTCGCCGCCATCGTGTTCGGCGTCCTGGCATTCGCCTGGCCGGGCATCACCATCTGGAGCCTGATCATCGTGTGGGGCGCCTATGCCCTGGTTGACGGTGTATTCGCCATCATCTCGGCGGTCTCGGGGGGCACGCCTGCGCCACGCTGGTGGATGGCGGTGGTCGGCGTGATCGGCATCCTGGCGGGCATCGTGGCCTTTGCCAACCCAGGTCTCACGGCGCTCACCCTGCTGATGCTGATCGCCGCGTGGGCCATCGTCTCGGGCATCTTCGAGATCGTTGGCGCCATCCGGCTCCGCAAGGAGATCGACAATGAATGGCTGCTGATCCTGCACGGCATCGTCTCCGTGCTGTTCGGCCTGTTCCTCTTCTACAGCCCGGGCGCTGGCGCGCTCGCGATGATCTGGGTGATCGGCGCCTATGCGATCATCGGCGGCGTGCTGCTCTGCATCCTGTCCTTCCGGCTCAAGAAGCACGCGCACTGAGACGGCACAAATTCCGAAGAGCGGTCCCGCCGGGGCCGCTCTTTTCTATTGGCGCTGCTGAATGCCGGATGATGGTGGGCGATACTGAAGGCGGGCAATGCCGCTACTTCAAAGCCTTGGCCAGAAGTGCGGGAATATCCGGCCCTTTGATATCAAAAGGTTTTTTTGACGCGCTCCCGCACCGATTTCTGACCAACAGTGCTCTGCCCCCTAGAAACTGGACCATTCTGAACTGGAGTTTTCCGCTGTATCAT